>CAZRLV010000005.1:17886-25507 GCA_964600955.1 uncultured bacterium | reverse complement strand
TATCTCGCAACTGCATTCTGAATGTGGTTATATTTTTTTGTAAAATGCTCTAATACACCCGCTTGACAGTGAGCTGCCCACTTCCCATAATCCACTTTGTCCCTTTATCGGCCTACAAACCGGCATCCCTACCGGCCAACCAAATTCGACTGTCTTAATATCCTCTCCAATTATTCTACGTTCTTGTGGGTCCAGGCTCTTTAACCAATCACGCACAGGTTCGCGATCCATTGCTGTACGATAGAAAACTACACATAGTCTCTTCTGGTCATCCATCAGTGTACCGCCTATGATACATTACGTACCTCACGGGGTACATATATCAATCCTGCTACCTTCGTGCTCTTGTGCTTGGACACAAACGAAAAAATGGACTGCGGGGCTCACCCCGCAGTCCATTGAATATCTACCCGAATTCAAGTCTAGTTTTGAATCGAATCGAAATAATTCTGCAAAGCCGTAGGGGTGTCTATATTGGTCGTATTGTCCACGAGATGCTTCACGGCCTTAAACTGCTCAGCGTTGATAAAGGCAGGCAGAGTCTGAACGGACTCCAATGTCCAACCCTGAACCTCTCTCAAAAAATAAACCGCTGTCGACCCTTTGTGATTGCCTTCTTTAGGCGCTTCTAGATGCATATTGAAATAAGCTCTCAAATAAGTCTCCAAAGATCCGGGACTTAATTCATCCACGAAGGTTTTAACGGCTCGATAATCGCTCTGGCTGATAAACTTGGGCAACGAGTTTAGAATTTCGCGCTGAAAATCCGGAGCTACAAAGGACAGAACATGTCCAATTGCCGTAGGTCTGAAATTAGCGGGGCTATAAGCCTCCTGATCTCCGTCGGCAACGAACTTTCGAAGATCAATCATGCAATTCATCAAGCGATGCTGAATCTCTTGAAACTGACGTCCTGTAGATGGGGTTCTAAAAAGCAGCTCACGCAAATAAATCAGATCATTAAAAGACCAGTAACTGCCTGTCACAGCCCTCAAACCCTCACGAACATCATTCATGGAGCGCTGCTCATCGGCAGCAAGAAAACTACGAAGGTTAACCTGACCCTGCTTCAAACCCTGATGGGCTACCTGAAAACGAGCCTGAGCATCCTTGGTTTTGAGAATCAATTGATCGCTGAGAATCAGGTGATTCAAACCCCAAGTACCTGCCTGAAGTTGGCGAAAAGCGCGTGCAACCCTCTTGGAAACACTCAGCTCCGGTGTGTCAAGGTCCACGGCGGAAACTGGAAAAAGCACCAGAACCAAAAGACTTAAATTTGCTAAAAAACGAAACATTTCTTCCCCCTGTTACAGATCATATTTTTTATAGAACGCGCGAGTATAACGATCAAATTCCAGCTGTCAATAGGCATCCCAAAAATATTTTTCTCCACGCCGCCTTATAGCCCATCGCAGATTAACCAATATTTGACAATCTTTGTATTTTTCGTCACACTTGATAGAAATTGTCAGTGGAGATACCAGCATGCACATTTCTTTAACACCTGAATTAGAAGCACGGGTCAGGTCCAAGGTTGATGGGGGACTTTACAATAATGCTAGTGAAGTGATTCGTGCGGCACTACGATTTATGGAATTCCATGAAGAATGGATTAACGCAGTAAAATTATCGCATCTACGAGAGCAATTGAATCTAGGCATCGACCAACTGAATCGTGGTGATGGCATCGACATCAAATCAAAGCGCGAATTAGACAACCTCTTTCAAGACCTATTGGAGTAAATCGCCTCGGATGCCTTCAAATCGACTGGTTATTTCTCCTGCGGCAAGAAATGACCTGAAAAAAATAGTCCAATTCGGTGTTACAAGCTGGGGAATGCCACGAACCTCCCAGTACATGGGTCACATTAAGTCCCAGTTTTTGAACTTGATGGATCACCCTGAGATTGGAATGATTCGGGATGATCTCTTACCATCAATTCATAGTCTGAGATCGCAAAGTCATGTGATATTTTACCGTCTGCAAAAAACCCGCATAGAGATCGTCCGCGTATTACACGGCAGACAAGACCCCCAGTGCCATCTCAAATAGGGAACAAATATTCACTCAACTCATATATAGAACCTTTGCACTTCACGAGAAACACAATCTGCCGGTCGAAGTTGAGAAACAAGGCTCAAGTTTCGCAGATTATCTAGGTTCAAATTATCCGCGTTTTTATAGTTTCAATCCCCGCGTTTTTTATATTAAGTCTTATGGATTTAAAAAAAAATCCAAACTATTGGTCAGATTGTCTCGTTCAGTGATTAGCGAATTGCCTGAATTCCCCTAGTTCCCTATACTTAGGACAGGGGTTTTTTTGCATGTCCTTGAATCGCAAGTTTTTTTGGTTTTTGCTCTTGGGAGCAATTTGTCCTCTTGCCATTACCGGCTGGATCTATTTTGTCACCAAGATTCCCCTTGAAGATACGGCTCTTCGGGCCTTGGAGGCCATCCGCGAAAGCAAGAAGCATCAGATTGAAGACGCGATCTCTAAGCTCAGAAATCAGGTTCTATCCCTGGGGGAAAACCCCAAACTTCGGGAGGTTTTAGAGAGGTTTTCCAATGCCTTTGATCTCTACCCTCAGGAGCGGGAAGGGCAAACAGCGGAGGTGGCCGACAGGAGAGAAGCTTTGACTTCCTGGTATCGCAATGAATTTCTTCTGCGACTGCAGCTTGTCAGCAATTCCAACCCCGAACTTGGCATTTTGGTGCCCAGTCCTGACCGCAGCATTTGTTTGCAACAGCGTTATATTACTGACCCATCCTACGCGATTCAACCTCCAGATGGCCCGGCTGAAGACTTAAATGCAAGACAATACGATCAAATCCACTCTGAAGCTCATCCCTGGCTCAAAACCTATACTTCACGCCATGGCTTTACAGACCTCTATCTTCTCGATACTCACGGCAATATCGTCTATAGCGCAAAAAAGAATATTGACTTTGCTCGTAGTGTTCGCCAGGACTTTCTTAGAAATTCGGGTCTGCATCGAGCCTACCGCAGGGGCATGGAATCAAGCCAGAATCCAGGGGCAGACTTCATTGACTTTCAGCCCTATCTCCCCGTTCTTGAATCTCAAGCCGCTTTTATTTCTTCACCTGTTCGCGGTCTTGGAGTTTTAGTCATCCAAGTACCCATCGCACATATCAATACCGTGGCAAGCGGTGGACACAACTGGAAAAGGGAGGGACTCGGCCATCGGGGCCAGAGTTTTATCCTGGGGGCCGATGCAGTTCCTAGAAACAGTTTCAGGTCTAAGCTGGAGTCCACAGCCGACCTGCTTTCACTCTTAAACATCAAGGAAAGCTCTCAAAACCAGGAATCCATGTCCTTTGTTTCACGCGCCAGTAAAACCTCCTTACCACATTCAATTCTAAAACCGGCCCTGGAGCATCAAACCAGAACTCTTAGCTATGCCACGCGAGAGGGGACTACCGTCCTTTGCTCTTACACACCCCTGGACATCCCTGGGCTAGACTGGGTCCTGGTGACTGTGCTGGAAAAATCCGAAGCACTATGGTCTTCAAAGGCCTTTGCCCTTGAATTGAGTCTGGTTGGTTTGATCTTTACATTTCTATTTCTTGTCTTGCACGCAATGTTCTCAAAACAAGTGCTGACTCCCGTAATGGCTTTACTGGGCGCGACACGCCAGATCAGAAAAGGGAACCTTGGTGTGCGGCTCAAAATCAGCTCAAAAGACGAATTAGGCGAATTGCAGGAGTCTTTTAATCTCATGAGTCATGACTTGCAGGAAACTCAGGAAAATTTAGAGGATGAGATCGCTCTCTGCCGCGCTGTGGAACAGGAACTTATGGTCTCTGAGGGACTCTTGCAAAGAGTGCTCGAAAGCATCCCTGTTGCCATCTATTGGAAGGACTCCAATTCCAATTTTTTGGGAGCAAATGGCCACTTTGCCGCCATGACAGGTTTTAAAACGGGCAAGGATCTTCTGGAATTAAGCGATTCCGATTTGAACTGGGCTCCTGAAAATAATAAAAAACTATGTGACGCTGAAAGTCATATCATCGTTTTTGGAAAACCCATGCACAGTGCCACAGTTTTACTGCAACTAGACTCCAGTACCGCAAAAGTCCGCTTTCACATCACGACTGTTTCCTTGCTCGATGAAAATGGTAGAGCCATGGGCGTGATGGGCATTCTTGAAAGATTCACCAATCAGAAAAGCCAAGGTCAGTCTGAAGTTGGACCGCAGTCCATGGAAGCTCTGAAAGCCATCGACTCATCCACGAGAGTCATTGGATTACCCAGGATGTTTCCGCCTCGTGAGCCTAAAGATCCAACATAGCCTAGGGTCCATACAACTTCTTATGTTTATGACTTTTTTTGTAGCACTTTAAATGCGGAGCTTGTATATTAGCGCCAGTCGGTCAGATTTTTCTGACTCTGGGCAGTTCTGTGTTGCGGTTTTTAAGCTCATTGGCAATCCTTTTGGTTTTGACAGGTGCCCCCCTTTTTGCGATAGAGATTATCCCGTCTCAGCAAGCCAAACTGATTTTGAGCATCCTTGAGCACACTCAAATCAGGCAAAATTCTCTGCGAGTATTTGTGGCACCATCGGATTCGAGCCATTCTAAAAACCTGATCAGACATCTTAGAAAAACCCTCCATCTGACAATTCAAGGTCGAAAGATTTCCCTTGAGGTATGGCCTCTTCAGTCTTCCACTCCGAAAAATGGTGATGTCGTCATTTTGGTGGAGCCAAAGCAAGAGGTTGTCCCTGGAGTTTTTTGCATGAGTTTTGATGGACAACATGTGGATGATGGGGCCATCATAGGGATCCTGACGGAGAAAGATCGAGTCGTCTTGTATTTAAACCCTGAATCGGCCAAAAGGGTGGGCGTGAAGTTTCAAATGGAGCTGGTAAGCGTAGCCAGATTGAAGGGGGGTAAGAGACTATGAAACGTCTTCTATTTCTGACCTTCATTCTCCTTTTGGTGCAGCCCAGACTGGCGAGTTCCGATCTACTCTCAGTTCTCGAAGAAGTTGAAACCTCGATCAATGAAAGAACCACCAGTAGTGCTACGCGCAGAGTTGAAAACAGCCTGAGTTCACCGGCTATTGTTAAGTCTTATGCCCAGGAAGACCTAAAGCATTATCACTCACTGATTGATTTCTTCAAAATTGTACCCGGTATGGCTGTGGACGAAGGTCGCCGAAATTATCAGTATATTCAGGTTCGGGGCAATAACCATCAGATTCATAATAATAAGATTCTAGTCCTCATTAACGGCCATAAAATCGCCGACGAAGTGGGACCCGATACCCATTTTGATCTCGTACCTATCGAATCCATCCGTCGCCTTGAGATCGTGCGCGGTCCGGGTTCTGTGCTCTACGGGGCCAATGCCTTTGCGGCTCTGATCAATATCCAGACCTTTGATGCCCTCAGCTTCAAGAAAAATAGAATCTCCATGACGCTTGGCAATGACAACCAAAAAACCAGCTTCATGGACTGGAAAGAAACGGGCCAAGAAGGGCTTAAGCTGTATTTCGCCTATAAATACAGCGATGAAAAAGGAGCCAACAGACCTGGGGCTGAAAATCTGATCATGAACGGCCAGGGTATTACTGCTCCCTGGGCTCTGCCTGAGCCTCCTAAAGACGCGGCTCTGAATCCTCTGCCCAATGATCACCGTTTCGTCTTCTCGGAAGCCAGCGATTACCAGCTCTATAATCAGGGCAACAGCTTCCTGAGTGTTTTACACTCTGGAGACCTGCGTGTGACTTTGGGAAGAGCCGATCTTTCCAGAAACCTGAATTATGATTTCAGGGGAGATTCCCACCATGTTGGAATTCAGTCCTTCTACGATTACATCGGTGGAGTCTATGAGAAACAACTTAAGAAGGATCTTTCCTGGAAGATTCGCGGTAAAATCGCCAAAGCGAGGGTCCTGACCAGCGAAAAGGGATTTGATATCCTCGATCCTACCAACCCGGCGTTCCAGGCAATCTCCAATTCCCTGGCCCATGATATTGAAATGCAGTGGACCTATAAGCCTAATACCAAAACCGACTGGATTCTGGGCGGCATCTCCGAGCGTAGCCGTTATGACCGCTTCCTGGATCTAAACTTTATCAACGGCTTTAACCTGGGATTCGCCCTCACCCCCAATACCCTGACCCATATTAACGGAGTATATCTACAAGGGACTTTCCGCCTAAATGACCGACTGGAACTCCTTGGTGCTTACCGACGCAATCATAATTCACATTTTGGCACTACCCACACACCAAAATTCGCTCTCTCCTATCGACTCGGTGAGGATGAGTACTTCAAAGCTGTGCATGGCAAGGCTTTCCGCTATGCTAGTGGTCACGAAGCCTTTACAGGTATCCCAGGATCCTTGAACCCCAACCCATTCTTGAAGCCTGAGAAGGTTGAATCTCTCGAGCTGGATTATATCCGCTCCATGGATGAGGGTAGAAAGACGATTGAGCTGACCTATTTTCGCCTCAAAATCAATGATTTCATCTTCCAGAATGACCGGGTTGACCAACATCAAAACGCCGGCTCTCTCATTAGTGAAGGATTTGAAATGGATATGAGTACTCGAATCAGTGATGAATTCAAACTCTGGTTCAATGCTACGGTCATGGATATGAAGGGTGAGACTTATATCTCGGATGTCGGGATTCCTGACCCATTTGGTCGTGAGAGATTTGGTGATTTCACTCAAAGTACGCTCAAGAGATTTGGCGCCATTGGCTTTGACTATGATGCCAGTGATCGCTGGGCCGTCCACTGGGCCTCACGCTACCGTGGCAGTCAGCACCATCGTTTTGACCTGCGCTATGGCTATCAGCCGCAGGGAAGCCATATGATCCACGATTTGGGTCTTGAATATCGTCACAGCAAAGATCGTGAGATGCGCCTTGACATCTATAATTTAACCGAAAAAATCTATGGGCCCATCGACTATGATATTCAAAGTGTGAAAGCCCAGACCTACCCCAGGGGCCGGTCTGTTCGTTTTACCTATACGATCAAGTTCTAACAAACTCGGCAAAACAATTCGTTTCACATCCTTGGGCCTTTTGTCTCCTGAGGGGGGATAAAGGTGCCGCTACCACTAGAATTATTCATTCTCTCCTTCCCTGAATCTATCACCGCGTCGATTAGGCGCTTGAAGCTCAATCAAGGGATTGAGCTTAATGCGCTTTACCGCTTTCAAGGACGGGAGAACGGTGAGACCTATTTTTTGGCTATCTATAGTTGGGGTACTGCTTCTTATCCAAGAAGCAGGCGCCCTGACTCTGCCAACCCAAAATTTCCCGGCGGCCAACGGGGCTGTTTATGCCCTCGAAGCAACATCATCCACGCTGTTTGTGGGTGGAGCCTTCACTGAAATTGGCATTCCTACGGGTGCCGCCATGGAACTTGACGCCGGCTCCGACTCACCCTCCAAAGACTTTCCTAAAATTAGGGGTAGTGTATTTGCGGCTATCCCGGATCGGATGGGAGGCTGGTATCTTGGCGGTGATTTTACGCATGCCTCAGGTAAAGAAGTGGGGTCACTGATTCACATCACGCAAGATCATAAACTTGATGAAACCTTCAGCCCCACCCCCAACGGAATCATCACATCCCTGGTCCT
>CAZRLV010000005.1:0-17848 GCA_964600955.1 uncultured bacterium | reverse complement strand
GTGTGGGTTTGTCGGTTTTTGTGGGAGGAATGTTTACTCAGGTGGGCAGTCAGTTTAGAAATGGGCTGGCGGCCGTGGATACAGCCCTTGGGTCGGTGCTAAGCCTGAACCCTGCGCCCAATCAGGCAAAAATTCATGCTTTAGCTATTTCTCCAGGGGGGCAGACTCTCTATATTGCCGGTGATTTTATCCAAATGGGTACCGTCAATCGAGCCAATCTGGCAGCCATCTCCACCCTGGATGGAAGCCTTGCAGATTGGAACCCCGCATCGAATGGAGCGGTCACCAGTCTGCAAGTTTCCGCAGACGGATCCCTAATCTATGTGGGGGGAGACTTTACGAACATCGGGGCAAAAGCCCGCAATTTCCTGGCGGCGATTCAAACCGCAGACGCTCAGGTATCATCCTGGGATCCCTCCCCAAGCGGAAAAGTCCATACGATGGCCCTATCTCCTATGAACACCGTTCTTTACGTGTCCGGTGCCTTTGCAAAAATAGGCAACCAAACCCGAAATCGTCTTGGAGCCATTCATACGGCGTCGGCTCTGGCCCTACCCTGGGACCCGGCACCCGATGGAGATGTCCATTCTATGGCCCTATCACCGGACGGTTCACAACTCTATCTGGGAGGAGAATTCAAGCGCATCAACGCAGAGCAGCGCCAGAAAGCTGCTAGCCTCTTGACGGCCACCCATGAGCTTACATCATGGAATCCTGAACCAGACCAAAGGGTTGAAACCCTGGCTACCTTCGGCACAAGGGTTCTCATGGGAGGCAGATTCTCCATTATGCACTCAACACCCAGACAATATTTCGCGGCCATCGATCGCGAGACGGGTAATTTGCTACCCTGGGATCCATCGCCGAATCACTGGGTATTCACACTCAAAGTCTCCAAAAAACAATCCTTACTCTATCTGGGAGGACGCTTCGATCAATTGGGCGAGGATCAGAGATTTCTAGTCGCCGCCATGCAGCTCTCAGATGGATCCATTAGTGATTGGGACGCTGATCTCACAGGAAACGCAATCTATGATTTGGAGCTAAGCCAGGATGAAAATCATCTCTATCTTGGGGGAGACTTTATCCAGGTCGCTGCTGAGTCACAGGCCTATCTTGCACGCGTTGATGCTGAATTTGGAGTTTCCACAGACTGGATTCCGGCACCGAACTATACCGTTTACACTCTTGAATTAGCCCCCGATAGAACTCAAATCTACGCGGGTGGTTCTTTCACACGCATTGGCGGTGAGTTGCGTAGCCGCCTGGGAGCCGTTCAGATCTCAGATGCGACGGCCACAGCTTGGGCGCCTGAACCGGACTGGGATATTAGCGATATTGACGTGACAAAAAGTGGAGATCATATTTATGTTGCCGGGAGTTTTTCATCCATCGGGGGCAGGAATATTTCGCATCTGGCGCGCATCAAGGCCGAGGACGGCAGTGCTGACGACTGGAACCCGAATCCAAATCACAGGGTAGAGGCCATCCGGCTCTCAGATGACGAACGACTCGTTTTTGTAGGAGGCAGCTTCCAGCAGGTTTCCGGGGTGAAACGTGAACGACTCGCGCTGGTCTACACTCATGATGGAGGGGTTACTGACTTTAGCCCCTCCATTTCCCATGTGGTCTACGACCTTCTTCCGACTTCAGAAAACCAGCTATATATCGGGGGTTTTTTCACACAGGCAGCTCAGTATCCCTTTCACCATCTCACTCATTTTCAGTTTCGCTCTCCTGCGACTTCGGCCAACCCTGAATCACTAGTCACAAACGAGAAAATCGCCGTATCACTGACCTGCAGCGAAGAGTTCCAGGGAGACTGTCATGACATCTATTTTACGACCGATGGTAGCCAACCGGATGAGCAAGCTTCAAAATATCTTAGCTCAATTTCCATCACAGAATCCACAACATTGAATTTCCTCGCGGTCACACCCGAGGGGATCGCAGAATCCATGCGATCCGAAACCTATATTGTAGACACCACACCCCCATTATCTCCGTTGCTTTCTGGCCCGGGTTTAAGTTCAAACCCAAAGCCCACCTGGACCTGGAAGCCTGGAGGTGGGGGAATGGGAGTTTTTCGATTTAAGATTGATGACGCCAATTTAGCTTCAGAGTCCTCACAAAGCTCCCGGACTCATTTCACACCCCAGACTGAGCTGAGTGATGGGGCTCATGTTTTCTATATTCAGGAAAAGACACGGCTGGAAACTGGTCAGCTCTAGCCTGGCATTCGGTGTCGGTGGACACAGAACCACCGGCCCCGCCCGCTGTTTTAGCCAGCGATATTACCAACGAGCCCTCCCCGCAGTGGCATTGGGAATCCATGGGAGGCGGGGACGGTCAGTTCAGGGTAGGACTGGACTCTTCTTCTCTAGAAAATCAAGGAAGTCTAACGCAAGCCACTGACTTTCGCCCGCCCTCTGCTCTGGGTGATGGATTCCACACCCTGTTTGTCCAGGAACGAGATGAAGCGGGTAACTGGTCTAACCCTGGAGCATATACGGTATTGATTGATCTTCAACCTCCCCTGGCTCCAGAGGTATCTGGACCTATCTTGACGGCGGATAATCAACCGTCCTGGACCTGGGTATCTGGAGGTGAAGGAGCGGGTGTTTTTCGCTTCAGTCTAAATGACTTAGATCTTCTTCATTCTTCGACAGAGGGCACGCAAAAACGACTTCAACCGGCGAACCCATTGCCTGATGGATTCCATATTCTGTATGTCCAGGAACGTGACAGTGCTGGAAACTGGTCTGAGCCTGGACAGGCCCAGATTGAGGTAGACACCCGACCCCCGCTAGCACCGGGTTTGTCCAGCCCCCCGCTGACGAATAACCCATCACCCCTTTGGCAGTGGGCTACACAGGCAGGAGGAACAGGCAGCTTCAGAATCATTCTAGACAATCCTCTTGGCATTTATCTGGCCCCCGAAACCCAGGCAACAAGTTTCAGACCCATAAATCCTTTGCAAGATGGAGTGCATACCCTCTATATCCAGGAGCGCGACACCGTGGGAAACTGGTCCACGGTAGCCCAGTCCTCCAGCGAAGTGGATACACTGGCTCCTGGGCCTCCCTCAGTTTCCATCAGTACTCCCACCAATAATCCACGACCCGCTTGGAATTGGAGCGGCTCTAATCAGGGGGCGGCCGTATATCGCCTGGGCTTGGATGATGAAAACGCAGTGCAATTATCCAAAGAAACCAACCAGGTATTTTTCACCCCAGCCTTTAACCTTAGTGACGGTAAACATACCCTCTATGTTCAGGAACGTGACAGTGCTGGAAACTGGTCGGCTACGGCAGCTTCTGAAGTAAAGATTGATACGCTGCCCCCCGAGACCCCCTCCATAGAAAGTTCGGGTTCGACAACTCAGCCAAGACCTGAGTGGAGCTGGTCCTCGTCCGGTGGCGGAATAGGAGTTTTCCGCTTTACCTTAGGAAACGCCACAGATCTTGAGTTCAGTCCAGAAACCCAGAGTCTTAATTTTCGTCCCCTGGCTAATTTGGAGGACGGATTGCATACTCTTTATGTCCAGGAGCGCGACGCCGTGGGAAACTGGTCTCAGATAGCTCAGGCTTCGGCTGAAGTTCTAGTTCCCTTTCTTTTTAGACCGCTAGTTTTTGGACCCATCCTCACAAATAACCCCCGTCCTCAATGGACATGGGAAAGTAGTGAGGAGGGGCAAAATCTATTCAGGGTCAGCCTGAACGACTCCCAGTTTTCAGTGGGTGCTGTCCAAGTTCAAAACCAGAAATACAGCCCTGATTTTAACCTGAACGATGGTTCCCATACACTGTTTGTGCAGCAAAAAGATCAAAAGGGAAATTGGTCGCGTTCAGGAAGTTTTGAGGTGGTGGTCGATACTTCTCCCCCAGCTCCTCCCAGCCTTGAGGGAGAAAGTCCAACCAGTTCTTCGAGTCTGACATGGACTCTCTATCCAGGGGATTTAGAAGCTGGTAGTTTTCGGATCTCACATAACCAGGCATGGGTTTCACTTGCAGACTCGAATGTCAGAACCCGAAGTCTGACACTGGATAATCTCAGTCCCGGTCTTCATGTTTTGGAGGTGGAGCAGGCTGATCTCGCCGACAACTGGTCGGACCCGGTTTCTCTCAGTCTGTTCATTGATCAAAGTCCTCCTGAACCTGCCTCCATTTTTGTTTCGACTCCCACTTCAATATCGAGACCTACGTGGCAATGGCAGATTGCAAATGAGCCCGGTCTGGAAATAACCCTGCGACTTGACGCAAGCCTGGTCAGTCTGCAAGGAGTTGTCGAGAGTACGGGCAGTTACCAGCCGGATCAGAACTTGAGCGATGGACTGCACTCTCTAAGTATTCAGCTCAAAGACTCCCTTGGCAATCAAGGTCCTGCGGTGGCAAGAGATGTGCTCGTCGACACCTCACCTCCCTCCACGGCCTTTAGAATCACCTCAGAATCCGGGCACCGTCCGGTGAGTCTGGCCTTTGTCTGCGAGGATCTTGTCTCAGGCTGTGCAAATACCTATTTGAGTACGGATAGTTCCATTCCTGAGCCTATCGCAATCCGCTTCCCTCATGGGGTGGAGATTCTCAGCACCACGACTCTCAGATACTTCTCGGTAGACAGGGCCGGCAATGTCGAGGAAATGCAGGAAACCACGCAAATCGTTGATAACAAGGCCCCGACGCTTTTTGCCCTGCCCAGGGGGAAAATATACAACGAGACACAAAGAATCGAGATCCACTGTGAAGACGAGAGTGGCTGTCAGGAAATCTTCTACTCTCTGGGAGAATCGTCTGAATCTCCGTCTTTCAAGCTCTATACAGCCCCCATTGAAATCTCAAAGGACAGTAGTCTTACCTTTTTTGGAACAGACCGGGCGGGCAATTTTGGACTAGCACTGGCCGAGAGTTATATCATCGACACGCTTGCCCCCCTTAGTGTTATCTCACCTCAGGACCCAGACCTTGAATTTGCCAGATTTCTGACACTGGGCTGCTCTGATGATCGAGCCGAAGGCTGCGATGCAATTTACTTTCGCCTCTCTTTGGCAACTGATTCGGAGTTTTCAATCTATAGGGAGCCCATTGCCATTGAAGAGTCCCTGACCGTTGAATTTTACTCTCAAGATCTGGCTGGCAATCAAGAAGAAATCCGCTCGGAGCATTTTAAAGTGACTCCGCTATCTCTGGGACCCGAAGATATCTACCTGGAACCCGGACAAACCCATATTTTTGAGGTCCAGGGTTCAAAGGACCCCCAGTGGAGCCTGAGTCCAGGCCAGGGATTCCTACAGGCTCGCGACCCAACCCATCGCCTCTACGGCGCCCCTGGAATCGCAATCGATGAGACCCTGAGTGTCACTGACCATCTCCTGGGACAGAGGGTGGAAACCCTTGTTCATATTCATACGATTTCGCCCCTTGAAATCCTTACTGTGGAAGGGGATCCGCTGGTGAGCCCTGTCTCCATGGCCGCTGGTGACATTCAGAGTTATACAGTTCACGGCGGCGCCAGTCAGCCGGTCCTAAAGCTCGTATCTGCTCCCCCTGGGATGCTGGGAAACTCCATAGCCAGCCTGACAGGATCATCTCTGCAACTGACAATTCCAACAACCGGTGCTTATTCAGGACGCTATCGCTTTGAAATTAATGACCCGCAGTCCGGATGGTCACGTGGTTTTGAAGTCCTGGTTCCCTTTACTTTGATGCCGCATTCAGTGACCTTCATGGAGAAAACTCGAAAGAATCTATTGGAAATTCGTGGAGGATATCCGGGAGAAGTTTTTAAGATTGAAATTTTAGACGGTGAATCCCTAAATCCTCTTTCAAAATCCAGTGTTTTTGAAACTCTTGAGTCTGCGTCAGCCAGCTTTATGGAGTCCCTTGCCAACCCTGCTATCTTTGCCGGAAGAAGTCAGGACATTGAAAAGCTTCTGAGCTTTTTTTTAGTGGCCCGTTCGCGTAATCGGCCCTATCTGCCTCCATTACAGTCCTCGCGCATTCACCTGATCCCTGGAAGGATTTATCAGGCACGGATTATCGACCCCTTGGGAAACCCCATTGAAGGTGTGAAAATTACGAGTTTACAGGCCCGCGACCATTTAGATCAGCCGTATCATACAGCCAGTGATATCAACGGAGAGTTTTCCATGACACTTCCTATCATTACTCTTGGAGATTATGGTTTTCTCCTGGAAAGACAAGGGTTTATCCCTTTGGATGTGGAGGGAAGGGATCTTCTGAGTGAATCATCTTCGTTTACGATCAATGAAATCCTAATGCAGCCGCCCAGCGCCAATCTTTCAGGAGAGGTCATTGGATTAGAGGCTGGAGACGAGGCTGTTTTACTGGCCCATTTACTTCACGAAAACCAGGGACGCAAGGTTTTAGGAAGAACCTATGTTACGGGAGACGGTAGCGGTATTGATCCGTTTACGATCCCGGTAGACGCGAACTTGCGCTATTCTCGCATAACCCTGCGTGCCAAGGGATATATTTCATCTCTGGCAGACAATCAGGACCAAGGCTTTGACCCATCCCTTTTTGAGTTTTCCGATATCAAACTTGTCACCCAAAAAATAGAACCCATCGAAATTGAAGAGCTATCGAGCTCAGAGGAGGGCATAGAGCTGAGGATATCGGTTTCACGACTCAGCCCCCAGTCTTTTACAGTAGAAGTCCTCGATCATGAGAACGAGCCGGTCTCTTTTCTTGACAGCTTTCTTGAACCCGAAGGACTGCGCGTACTCTTACCCGCTCTAACCCGCATGAATATGGTCTTAAGGGATATGAAAGGTAAAGTATTGAGGACCTACTCGATTTCAAAGGAGGAACCAAATCCTGATCTTCCTTCGGGTCAGGTCCCGGTCGACCTCGAAGCTGGATTCGAGCAAAGCTTTGAGAGTCGTGAAGACGCTTCTGATCGGGTGGAAGTTGAACATCCGGGTCAGCCTTCGGCTGCAGAACCCCATAAAGTATCTTTTCTAGAGGTCTATACGCGCGAGATTCAATCCGCCCCAGCCGGTCCCGGATTGAAAAGCAACCTGCGTATTTACGAAATTGCGGTCAAATCGGTCACTTCGCAAGGCAGCCTGATCGAAATCTCTGATAAACGTGATGGTCTTGGAAACCTGGTGCTGACACTGCCCTTCAATCCAGACAAAATTCCACCAGGAGAACTTGAGTCGGGCCGCACCTATATTCGGCATGCACCCGATCTGGAGAGCCTGGCGGCCGGAGATTCAGAGTCGGTCCCCCCTGAAGATATTATGGGCATTGATTATTTGAATGGACGAGTATCTTTTAAAGTGGATCATCTCTCTGTATTTACCCTCGGTGAAATCGCTGACCCACCGCCTTCATCCCCTGGCGAACCCGACCCCATACCCCCAACCGTTGTCAATCCTGGTGAAGCCTTTTACGGATCAGGTGCCGGTGGATGCTTTGTCGCCACAGCTTCATTTGGACGACTGGATCATCCCTTTGTAAAAATTCTCATTCGTTTCAGAGATGAGTTTCTGTCAAAATTCGCCCTGGGAAGAAAGTTCATCAGGAATTATTATCGCTACTCTCCTCCCATAGCATCCTGGATCAGCAAACGTATTCTGGCCAAAACTACGATGAGTCTGGCACTCATGCCCCTGGTGATTCTGGCCTGGTTGATGCTTAACAAGATGGCTATGATTGTATTAATTTTCCTGGTTTTGATTTTCAGTCGCAAAGCAAAAATATCCAGGGTGTCAAACTGAAATCAAGAATTCAGAATGAGAAAGAAGTTCCCACGCCGTCATCCGGAACCCCACCGCGTCATCCTGAACTTGATTCAGGATCCAGAAATTTCGCCACATGGAGCCGTAATGAAGGAGAAGATGGATACTGAACCGAGTTCAGCATGGTATTATGTGGCATTCATGCACTTCTACGGCTTAACTAAATGCCATTGAGGTCGGAGTCTGGAATGATGGGATAGATGTGTCATCCTCCGGCTTGACCGGGGGATCCATTCAAAAGGTCATTATGATTTTTTCTTCATTCCTCGGATTCCTCTGCTACCTCTAGTCCCTGGTTTCAGTCATTTCCTCCAGAGCATCCACAGTGGCTTTGGCAAAGTCCTCAGGCTTATCCGGGTTTTTTTCCCAGGCATAATTCAGCGACGAAGAGGCATTGATACGGTGCCTGCCAAAGCCTCCACTTTTAGCGAGTACGCTTACAACCTCGCTCATGGCGGCCCCTTGTGCTCCCACACCGGGAAGTAGAAGGGGAACCATCCTCTCAGGCTCCTGAAACAATTCCAAAACACTTTCAAGTTCATGCAAACCCGTGGCCCCCACCACTGCGCAAAGTCCGGGTTGATACCAGTCCATGAGCCTGCGAGCGACTCTTAGATAAAGCGGCTCACCGTCCACTAAAAGATCCTGAAAATCCGAAGCCCCGGGGTTTGATGTACGCACCAGAACATAAACACCCTTGCCCTGACTTAGATAGTCCAGAAAAGGTCTCAGGGAATCCTCTCCCATATAGGGTGAAACCGTTACTGCGTCGCAGCCAAGCGTTTCAAAAACAGTCCGGGCATAAGCCTGAGAGCTGCGGCCGATATCAGCGCGCTTGGCATCTAAAAGCACTGGAATCCCCAAGAATTTTATCTCAGAAATCAAAACCTCAAGAGCCCTCCAGCCCTCAAGCCCATATTGCTCAAAATAGGCTGAATTAGGTTTTATGTTGGCTGGAAAAATCTGACGTCTTTGCATTTCGGCCAGAATCTGTCGATAAAAGTCGGTGATTTTTTCAAAAGGACTCCCATCGAGTGGGATGCGCTCCAACACGGGATCAAATCCCATGCAGACCAGAGAGTCGGTCGTCTTGAATCGGGTATCGAGCTGATCAAGATAGCTCACGATTTTCCAGCAGAGTCTTCGCAGCGATCCGTCCAGGCACGAGGGTCAGAGTGCCAATGACGGACCTCTTCTTCCTCTTCGGGACTGATCTTGGATTCCAGCCTTGCCTGAGCGAGCAAAGCATCAAGGCCAACCAGAGCATGCAGGTTTACGCTCATCTCTTTGAAACGCTCGCGAGCCAGTGGCAGTCCATAGCTGAATATGCAAATGGCATCCACTACCTCAGCCCCCAGATCACGCAAAGCCTCAACAGCAGACAGTGAGCTGCCCCCTGTGCTAACAAGATCTTCAATCAACAGGACACGGCGCCCCGGCTCACACAGTCCTTCCACCAGCCTTCTTTGTCCATGACCTTTTGCGTTTCCACGTACATAAACCATGGGAAGATTTAAACGATCCGCCAACCAGGCCGCGTGGGGGATTCCAGCCGTGGCTGTGCCCGCTATAACTTCAGCTTCGATGCAAAGCTTTTTCATCAAACCGAGCATGGCCTCTAGAACTTTGAGACGATGCTCGGGATAACTAATCAATAATCTATTGTCGCAATAGACGGGACTGAGTACGCCGCTGGCAAAACGTACGGGGGCCTCGACCTGAAAGCGGACTGCGCTAATATCAAGTAAAGACTTCGCGATGCCGTTTTGAATCTCGTCGTGCATAAGCTTATCTCTTGGCAGCCTCAGATTCTGAACTAGGAGAATTAAACTTCAGTTGATCCTTACTGAGGATGGTTTCACAGTAATGACATTGAAACTCACTCTTTTCGACTCCGATGGGGTAAAACAATGTTGACATGGCCTCATGATTGGTAATGCAGTTGGGATTGACGCAATGAATGATATTGGAGATTTTGGAATCAATGGACAATTGGAATTTGCGCACCACCTCAGAATCCCGCACAATGGTCACTGAGGCATTTGGGGCAATCAATGTGATCTGATTGACTTCGCGTTGAGTTACAAAGGCCCCGCTAATTTTGATGATGTCTTTTTTCCCCAGCCGGGCACTTTCGAAATTACAGCCGATCATGACTTTAGAGTCACCGGAACGAATCGAAGATTCAAGATTTATGAGTTTTAGAATACGGATAGCTTCACCGGCTTTGATATGATCAATCACCGTACCGGTGCGGATAAAATCAATCTGACGTTTCATGACTCACCTCCCCAAAAGCATCCAAATCAATGCCTCACGAATCAAAACACCATTTTTTGCCTGTTCAAAATAAGCCGCATAGGGCGAGGCGTCCACATTCTGGTGAATCTCTTGCACTCTGGGAAGTGGATGCAAAATTCGAAAATGTGACTGTACCTTATCAAGGTCCTTCAGTTCCACGCGGTAGGCATTCTTTACGGCGTCAAACTCGGCCTTATCCACAAAACGCTCTTTTTGTACGCGCGTCACGTAGAGGACATCTAAATCGCTTAGATGCTCCTGATATGTTTCGAACTCTTGATAGGGAATACCCTTTTCTTCAAGTTCTCTCAAATAGCGCGCTGGGACCTTTAAAGACTCCGGCGAAATAAATTTGAAACGTACCCCTTCAAAAAAGGACATACCTTCGATCAGTGAGTGTACGGTACGGCCAAATTTTAAGTCGCCAAGCATGCCAATAGTCAAACCATCGAGGCGCCCCTGAGTCTCGCGAATCGTATATAGATCCAGTAGAGTCTGGGTTGGGTGCTGATTGGACCCGTCACCGGCCTTGATCACCGGAAGCTTCACTATTTCTCAAGCATATAGGGCGGCTCCTTCCCAGGGGGCACGCAAAGCCATAATATCGCAATACCCTTCCAGGATTCTCATCGTGTCGTAGAAGGATTCACCCTTAAGAAACGAGGAGTTTTTGAAATGCGAGAACCCAATGACATTCCCGCCAAGCCTTTTCATGGCAACATTAAATGAGATCTTGGTACGCGTAGAAGGCTCGTAGAAGACCGTGGCTAAAATCTTTCCATGCAGATAGCTATGCTTGTCAGTAGATACGGAAAGTGTCCTGGCTGCGTCGAGAACTTCAAGGATCTCTGCTTTATCGAAATCCCGAATTGAAACGATATCCTTGCGATTTAGCATTAGCGCACACCTCGCAGCCAATAAGAGCCCCCTATTGGACTTGAACCAACAACCTTCCGATTACGAATCGGGTGCTCTACCAGTTAGAGCTAAGGAGGCTTACAGGCTCACAGGGTATTCAGACTGCTGGGAATTATCAAGTGTTTTTCCAATATAAGCCACCAGCTGAAGCCTTTTCCTGCGCAGGACTAGAGAAAATCCATAACAAAATCCCCAGCGAGAGCGGAGTTGTGTAGATCACCGCATAATAGGGGCTATGTGAAAGAAAGAGAAGATAATAAAGCGAGCAGAGCGAGAAAAAAAAGAATTCACGTAAAGTTTGCGCGTAAAAAAGAAAAAAAGGCAGGGCCATTAAGAAATACCAGGGGTTGTTAATTGGCGAAAAAAGAAAAAAGATTACGGATACGCAAAGAAAGGGGGAAACCTTGAGCCGCGTACGCAGAAAATACACAGCTAAAACCGATGCCCCTAGCATCAATGAAAAGCAGACTCTTAAGACCACCATAGCTTCATTTCCAGGCCAGAACTTAGCCACCAGGAGCCGTAGACCCGTAAATAGCCCATTGTTAAATTCCCACTGCGCTAAAAAAACGCCCAGTGAATTATATTCGCCAAAGCGTTGCGGGTAGAGCGCATAGGAAATGCCTTCCATTCCCGCCCAAAAAGCCCCGGCTAAACCCGCAAGTCCCAGAGGTAAAAAAGGTAAGAAAATCAAAGCATATCCTTTAAGGTGAATCGAAATTGCCAGGGGAAGCGCCGCCAGTTTTCTTTGATTTTGCTCCAACAGACAAAGCCCGAGTAAGATCATCAGGCCAATCAAGAGGTCATAATGCAAATTGAGATATCCTTCCCATAAAACCAGAGGATGCAAAAACCAAAGGGTCAAGAGTTGAGGACCCCGGTCTTTGAGAAGTTTCCAGCAAACATAGAGCACAGCTAACTCCAGGGCCAAAATTCCATACCCCAGGGCTGTGACACTCCCAAAAAATGAAAACCAGAGAATCACAAGAGGAGGATAGATGGCACTAAGCCAGGAATAGCCCGTATGCAGCGCATAATCATAAAACAGATTTCGCTCTGCCACACTTTCCAGAGAAGCCCCATCCAGGATAGACGCCGCAAAGTCCAGCGGGGAGACTTCAAAGGGATCATTCCCAAGATCCATCATCTTCCCCTCTATTAGATAACGAAAAAAATCATCCTCGAAAAAAGCAGGGCTATGAATGAGAAGCACTCTCACTAATAATCCACCGACGAAAACCACCCAGAACGGGGGAAGGCGAAAGCGTAGGAGCAGAGGAAAACCAAAAGAGGTCAAAAGAATCAGAAAAAAGACCCCCCAATGAGCCAAATAAGCCTGCTGACCCTCACGCCAAAACAAGGCCAAAACCAAAAAACAGAGGAAATAACCTCCAAAAAACCAAGAACTTTGCATAAGTCTCAGGTTAACAAAAAGTGGAGTGAATCAGGAATAAGAGGAATCAAAGGTAGCATAAGAACCCGTGCCATCCTCTGGCGTGACCGAGAAATCCACTCAAAAGGTAGAGTTCCTCATTCTGAATCCTGTCTCCTGAATTCTTCTTCCACCCCCTTGACACTTCCATTCCCATTCGTAGTATTGTCTTCTTGTATTAAATTCCATCTTTAGGAGAAACCATGATTTCCAGCAATGTTCTTAAAACCGCAGTCCTGGCTTTGGGAGTGGCCGGAACCTGCTTTAGCGCAACCTACCAGGACGCTTACAGCCTACTTCGCAGCACACAACAATATAAAAAATCACCCGTGGATCTTGAGAGCGTTTTGAAGCCTTTGGAAACCTATGAGGATGACCGGGGCAATGAATTCGTTGCATTTCGCAAGGAAGTCAATGGTGTACCGGTCTATGGTCAGAAGAAATTGCTAGTCTTCCCTACCGATGGCGTCAAATCCTTTTGGTTAAATCCCATGACTACACTTTCTTCCGACGAGACGAACGAGCTCCTGGCCATCTCCGAGAAAGAATCCGAGCCTACCCTTACTCTTGAGAGAGCTTTTGTCATCTCTATTCGCAACCTGAGAGAGAACGGACTTCTCCTTCACGAGGCCCTGCCTTCCCATCTGGCGAAAGCTGGTGAACTCGTCTATTATGAGGATCTGAACGATGAATACCACCTGTCTTACCACGTGGTTTTGCCAGGAACCCATGAAGGCCTCAAGACCTCTTATGATTTTTTCGTGGATGCTCGTAGCGGAGAAATCATCAACCGCATTCGCAACCTTTTTGATCTTGAAGGAAAGGGAGTAGATCTCACCGAGGGCAAGCTACATAGTTTTCCAGTCGAACAACCGGGGGAAGACTTCACTATGCGAGACACCGGTCGCAACCTAAACGTCTATAACGGCTCCAAAGGTAATTTTTCTTCGGATTCAGATGCACTCTGGGACTCTGAGGGAGAGACCCGGGGCGATAATCAAAAGGCTGAGGTTGAACTTTACCTAAATATGGCTCGCACCATCGACTATTACAAGTCCCGCTATGATTTCACCTGGGAAGAGGGGAATAGCGCTGTACACGCCACAGCTCATGTGGGAAGCAATTTCAACAATGCCTACTTCTCTCCCTGGCAGGGAGGCTTCTTTTTCGGAGACGGCTCTGGAGATGCAAAAGGTTTTGATTATCTCACCAAGGGACTTGATGTAGCAGCACATGAGTTCACCCATGGTGTGATCAACTCCCTGAGCCCTCTGAGTTATAGCGGAGAATCCGGGGCACTCAATGAGCATATCGCTGATTTTTTTGGAGCCATGGTCGATGATGACGATTGGCAAATGGGTGATAATATCACCATTGGCGACAAGCCAGCTCTGCGCAATATGCAGGATCCCACGCGAGGACACGGTGAGCTTCTAGATGGAAGCATCAAATATAGTAAATGGAGAAAACTCAAAAAGAAGCATAATCTGAAAGGCCGCATCTATCCTGATCGAATCTCCAGGAAAATCCGCTGTTCCAGATGGCAAGACAACGGTGGAGTGCACCTCAATTCCTCAATTTTCAATAAATTCGCATACCTGGCCGCAACCGGGAACGAAATTGAATCCAAGGGACTGGGACGTGGTCTGCTTGCCGACATCTATATGCGCCTCATGAAAGACAAATATCTTTCCAGAAGTGCTGATTTTTCAGATTTTATAGAACAGTTTATGGCGGCGGCAGCCGTGGAACTTGAGGGCAATGCAGAGAAAGATACCTATCTTTCAACCCTGCAAAAAGCCTTTGAACGCATTCAACTTTAGTGCATGTAAGGTTTTATTGACCAAGGCTGACAAGAGTCCCGGAAAATAAGATCTTATGCAGGTTCCTAAAAAGGCGGATGGCCACAAGCCGTTCGCCTTTTTATATACTTGAACCGTAGGGTGCGAGGCATGCCTCGTCCTCAATGAATGCCATGGAGAGCCGCATGAAAATTTTCGCAGTCTTATTCTTCTTGATTTCCATTTTAGATCTTCCAGCCTTTCAGCATTATTCCGGCCCGTATGTTTACTACCAGCCCGGACCCAGCACTCGCCAGTACCGGGCCAGCGACAGGCTCACCCAGGGATTTGACCGGGGCAATTGTTATGGGTTCAAGCGCCGCACCCGCTTTAGCCCAGGAATTGGCACCCGTGAAAGATATGCCTATCTCCATCGTAGCCCGCATCTATTTCATATCTCACGGAAAAACCAGGCACCGGCCCTGCAATGTAAACCCCTAAGACGCTGGATAATCCCCAATATCTTCTAAGAAAAGTCAAGAACTCAAGGAGTCGAGGAATTGACGGGTTAAAGAAGAAGCTCCCACCCCATCAGCCTGAACTCCACCGCGTCATCCTCTACCTTGCCCAGGGGGTTCATCTTTTCTTCATTTGAACTCATTTTTCGGAGTCCTGGACAAAAGTTTCGGCTTTGTCCATGGATTTGAGCCCTGCGCAAACCAGACGGGTCGAATCTGAATCCCTCCTGTGTATAATCAACAATAACAAACGAAATAAAACCGTCTTAACCAAGACGAATTGCTAAGCCACGGAGGGCGCCACCCAGTGTAATAAGGGAGAAATCATGAAAACACTTCTACCAATCGCAGTACTAGCCCTGGTGAGTATCGTCTCAGCCAGAAGCCCATACGAATATGACTATGTCTACTACCATCCCACAATGACCTCTGACGCAGCTCCATACAGCTTCTTTGAACGACCACGCAAAGAAAAATACTGGACCGAAAAGCCCCGGCAGGTGGGACGAATTCACCGCAGAATCATTTACAGTCCCGGCTCCTATGCCCAGTTCCACGATCCCGTAAACCTTCAACCCTATAAGGTTTGCAGAACACATAATAATGTCGTCAAGGAGATCAATGGCGGTGCGCCCCGATTTGTTCTCAATGGGACTTATAGTCGTTGCAGTCGTCAGCAGAGAGGGGACATGGCTCGCAATGTCACCGATAATTTCGGCTGGTCCTGGCACAGAAATCAGCCTTCTTACCGTAAAGTGCCTGTCTATGTTGAAGATACCGCCGACTGGCGCCGATATCAATATTCGGAAGATGAAAGCACGAAAGAGAATAATCGTGTGCATCGAACCTATTATTATCGTTAACAGCGCTTTATTTTAGCTGCGGGAGGAGAGTCTCATGTGGACTCGAATCGGGTATCTGACCCTGATCTGTTTCTGCTATCCCTGTTTTTCGGATGACTGTCGGTATTATAAGAACTGTGGGGAATATAGCCGTGAACCTTATGATGTGACCTACTCCTACCCTGGGGATCATTGGCATTTTGAAAAGGACTTCCTGGAAAACGGCCCTGTCATCAAGGCCAGAACCGGTCAAACAGGAATTCCTTATTACCCGCCTCAGAGACCTCCCATGGAAAAGGTCGTCCCGGCAAAAGGACCTGGGAAACTTGCTGTAATCCCCAGGGATGCCAACCTGGGCCATCGACCTATGGAACGCAAAAGCTCCCTTGAGGAAGAGGCCTATGCTCACCCCGTAGCCCCGCTGGATAAGGACCTGCTCTTTCGCTTCGACGATAATTTTGCACATGGCACCACCATTTATTCCTACGTGACTCAATTGGCCGATCAAAATGGTCGGGAATATCTAATGCGTATTGAATGGTCTGGCTATTACGAAGTCCGTAAACGCGCATTATTTCACTTTCTCAGCAAGAAAAAATATGTTCACTACATCAAAGTGACGATTGACGGACGGCTTCTCTTCGTCGTAGACGACTATGTAGACCACGGTGCCTATGATTATGAAGACTATTTTCGGCTGGGAGAGCGCAAATACCGTTTACTGGTCAAAATGCAGTCAAGTTTTGACAAATACTATATGGGAGCCACATTAAACAGCACACTTTAGCCGGCAGCCATGTAAATCAATTATCCATGGATTTTGCGGTTGAGAACTGCCTTTAAGCATGAGAGTATTAAGACTTCAAGGATTGAAATCGATTCTTAAGTATGGCACGCGTAATCCTTAGTTTAGTTTCTCTATTCGCCCTGATGCTTTATGGTTGCTGCCAGAAGGCTGGATCAAGATATGGGGCCGAGCTGACCAAAGCCGAAGATTACTTCCTGAAGATCGAACCTAAACCCGCACTTGAGATTCTTGAGAAACTAGTGGGTTCTCCTGGGCTCCCATCCAGATATTACGACCTTAAAACCCGTGTCCATCTGCGCGCTTTTCAATTTTCCAAGGCTCTCAAGACTAGCTTCGAATGGGAGAAAGCTACGGGAGAATTGCAAAAAGAACGGGTCAAACATATTTTAATCAGTTTCCTGCGCCATGGAATTGAATTAAAAAACAGAACCGTCCGTTTGGAGGCCGTGAAATCTTTGGGCGAACTCAAAGATATGCATTCCAGGGATATGATTATGAGCCTTTTCCCACCAGGTTCAAGAGCCATGCGCATCACGGTCTGTTATGCGATGATTCTGCTGGGTGACGAAAAACGAGCCTTGCCTTATCTAAGAAACACCTCACGTCATGGACCTTTAAAAGAGCGCTTTCTTTCGGCCATCTATCTCACGCAATTGAAACGCCGTGATCTGGTTTCGGACTATCTGAAACTCTTGCAGGACCCCGACGACACGATTCGTACAGTGGCCATCAAGGTCCTGGGAGAACTTGAGATTAAAGAAGCTAGTGAAAGAATTATGGAGCTTTACCTTCACTCTAGCTCCACCCCGCTTCGACTACTGGCAGCTCAATCCCTGGTACGCCTGGGTGAGGCCAGCTACAAGCCCTTTTTGCTGAAACAAACACAAAAAGGCAAGCATCAAGCCACCGCCAAATTACTTCTCATGGAACTGGGTGAGAGGAAGTTTGCAAAGGAAATGAAATCCAAAATCGCGGACCTGGCAGTCGAAGAAAAATACTCCGTGGCACAATATCTGCTCAAAGACGGTGATCAGGAAATCGTCACCAAAGACCTTAGGGCAATCCTGGGAAACCTCATGGGGGATGTCTTTCAAAAAAAGATGGCCCTGGAGCTCCTGGCTGAGCTAAAGAACGAAAGCGACCTAAAGCTCATGGCCACACAGTTTTCCTCTCCATTTCAAGAAGTCCAAGTCATAGCCGCCAAAGCCATGCTAACCGTTTTGCAGTAACACGAATCCACCACCCCCGTCATCCTGAACTTGATTCAGGATTCATCTTCCACCCCCGTCATCCTCTGGCTTGACCAGGGGATCCATCTTGAAATTCAGAATCCAGGAGTCAGAAGACAGAATTCAGAATTCAGAATGAAGAGAAAGATTTTTTACGACCATCTGAATGGATCCCCCGGTCAAGCCGTAGGATGACGGGATTTTGTGGTGGCCTGATACGCTGGAGTTTTATTCTCCTAGTCTTTTTCTTCATT
>CAZRLV010000004.1:3760-25514 GCA_964600955.1 uncultured bacterium | reverse complement strand
CAAATGGCACCGAGGCGCAGCATTTCGCGCATGGACTGCCCGCCGATCTCAAATTCAATCTCAGCTGGCTTGATCAGCTCCAGCTTGGGGTAGCCTTCGGTGGCACGGCCTGAGAGTTCGTACTTCATACAGTCCCCATCCACCGTGAAGTGTACCCGTAGATTGACCGGATCGACTTCCAAATGAACTTGTGGATCCCCCAATTCGCCCATACTTTGAACCAGTTCCATGAAAAACTGCCCCTGGATAAGCACCTCTCCCGGTTCTTTAACCTCACCGACCAGTTCAGTGGCAATATAGGTTTTCATATTCGTGGCGCTCATTTTGCAGGCAGAACCCTGAGCCTCAAATAGAATATGCGTGAGGTCTGGATTGGCGGTGGTGGACGGCAAAGCCCGTGTCACCACTTGAAGCGCACTCAATAGATCCGATTTTTTACAGGCTAGTTTCATCTTGTTCTCCCGGGGTTAGTCCAAAAACTCCTCATGATCAGAGGGGGACAAAAGTATATCCATCCAGGCAGTTTTCGTAAAGTATGAAGCCTATTTTAGTGCGAAAGCGAGTGCTGAACCCGATCTTTCTCGTGGTAGACTTGCGACATGGGCGTTTTTTTGCGGTTCATGGTTCTTTATTTGGCTTGCTTGCTCTGGGTTTATCCTGAAAAAATAGCTGGTTTTGAGCCGATCTTGGATTACTCCCCCGAAGGTTCTGGTAAACTTCGTCAGGTTCTGATTTTTCGTGGCCCTGAACCTGGACTTTACAGGGTGAAAATCCTGGTTTCCGGTGATTTTGAGAGCCCTCTACCCCAAAGAGATCCGATTGAAGCTGCCTTGGATCATCCTCGCGTGCATCGTCCGGGGGAGAGGGCGGCTGCTTTGGATCCTTATAGCCGCAGTATCGTGGGCATGATGCGCAGTTTTTCCAGCCCATTAGAGGAGCAGAAACGCCTCAGGAGAGCCAGGGACAAAAACAAGGCCCCTGACGGTTGGGTTCGCTATCCAAGTGCATTTGAGGATCCTCCTGAGAGTTTAAGACCCGTCAGGCCTGGACCCTTGTCTGAGAATCATTCCCCCAGTGAAATGGATTCTGATGCTGAGATCCTGCCTCGCGTAACCCTTGTTTTTTACGGAGCACAGGATAGCGAAAGGGTCATTCTTTTGGTTCAAGATCGAGTCGAGGTCGTGGTAAACGCAGAGGGTCGCAAAGCAAACCCCTCTTCTTTGCAAATCCAGGGCGGTTCCATGCAGTTTGAGCTGAACCTGGACTTTGATCTGCAAGGCGCAGGGGTCGGCTTGTTTAATCAGGATGAAGTCCTGATTGATTATGCAAAAATCCCAGATGGTTTTGACCCCAGGGGGGCCTGGTTGATGTTTAAAGACCCATTGATTTTACCCCGGTTGCCGGTGCTTGGATTGCATCCGCATAACTGAGGTGCTAATCTAGACCCATCTTTCCTAAGGTGTCCATGTTGACTGATCTTTTATCTCCCGTTTCCAAGGATCTTGAGCAGGTCAATACTTTAATTGACCAGGAGTGCCAATCGGTGCATTCCTCTCTCTTGCGTGATCTACTGGTCCATGTTTTTTCCGTAAGAGGGAAAATGCTGCGGCCTGCCCTTGTTCTATGTTCTTCGCGTTTATATGACCCTGAGTCCAAACCCGAGTCCATTCTTGTGGCTGCCGGCATTGAAATCCTGCATACAGCTTCCTTGATTCACGACGACATCATCGATCAAGGTGCGATGCGCCGCGGCCAGGAAACCGTCAACAAACGCTGGGGTATTCCCGAGGCTACCCTCGCGGGAGACTGGCTTTTAGCCAAATCCTTTGAACTGATGACTCGTTCTGGAAATCTAAGTATTATCCAGGAGATGCCCCAACTGACGGGAGAATTGACTGAGGGCCAGTTTCTGGAGATGGAATTGGCTCAAGCCCAGCAGGGTTCACAAGCAGCGTATCTCAAAATGATTGACCTCAAAACCGCTTCCGTTTTTCGATATGGCTGCAGTTTTGGCGTGCATCTCTCTGCCCATGCCAGCCAGAACGTCGTGGAAGACTTAAAACAATTTGGGACTTACTTTGGGGCAGTTTTTCAGATTTTGGATGATCTTATCGATATTCTCACTCAAAGTGATGAAGCCGGAAAATCAACCTCCATGGACTTGCAAAATGGAATGAGAACTCTTCCCGTACTAAAGGCCCTGGAGATCGAAAAACGTAGTTCCAGCCAGCTTTTAAGCCAAGCGATTGAAGAGGATGATCGCGAATTTCTAACTTTGGGCCTTGCAGCCTATTTAGCAGAGCTTGGGGTCGTAGATGAATGCAAAACCATAGCATGCGACTACGCTCGCAAAGCTACGAGCTTTCTTGACCAGGCACCACCTTCAAAATTTCGCGATGTTCTAAGTCAACTCCAGGACTTTACTCTGGCCCAGGTTTGATGAAAACGGAATTACTGGATGGGGTCTGATATTTCGAGTTTTACTTTTGTGATGGCCAGGTTTTCCATTTCAAGTACTTCGAAATAGTATTCGTCATTAACGGTGACATCTCCCACGATGGGGATTTTTTCCATCTGGGTAATCATAAAGCCAGCCAGGGTTTCAAAAGACTTTTTGGGGAGTTCAAGTTTTAGTTCGTTATTAAGATCATCGATATCGATGGAGGCATCCACGATGTATTGACGGGGTCCGATGGCTTTGATCAATGGCTCAAAGGTTTCATGTTCCTCGGCCAACTCTCCCACCAATTCCTCCATGATGTCTTCTAGGGTAACGATTCCATCACAGCCCCCGTATTCGTCCACTGCGACCGCAATTTTGACCCGATTTTTCTGCATCCTGAAAAACAGCTTTCCTACAGGTAGGGTGTTGGGTACGTAGTCTATGGGGAGTAGAAATTCGTCAATTTTTTGTCGATCACTCACCTTATGGGCCAAAACATCGAGCACATTGACATAACCTACGACCTGATCAATTCGATCCCGATAAACCGGATAGCGCGTGAAGAAATGACGTCTTGCGAAATCCAGCAGATTAGTGACCCTGGTTTTTTCTAGTGAAATGGCTCGCATCTCGGTCAGTGGCACCATGATCTCCTTGACAAGAGTCTGGCGAAAACCAATGGTGGATTGGATCATCTTCTCGGTTTCCTGTTGGACAGAGCCAGAATCCACAGATTTTTTCATCCACAAAACAAATTCTTCTCGCGAAATCTTCAGGTATTCCGAATAGGACTGAACTCCCAAGGTTTTTGAGATAAAAACCGTGCCGCGCTGGATTCCCAAAAGCAGTGGGCGCATGAGTCGAATACAGAGATTGATGGGGCGATAGACGAGAAAAATCAACTCGTTGCTGTAGCGCCGACCGATATTTTTTGGAAGGATTTCTGAGCCAAAGAGAATTAATGGGGTCACGATGATTGAGGCGATGAGTGGAATATGTTGCCCCAGGACCGGAGTTGAAGACAGGCTCTGATTACACAGTAGGGTCGCCAGAGCCGTACAGGTAACATTGGAGAGGTTGTTGCCTACGAGCATGCCTGAAATTACCATTTCAGGCTCCTCAAGCAGGCCCATGATTTTGGTGGCCCGTGGGTCTCCTTCCTCTTTGAGGTGTTGGAGTTTAAAGCGATTGACGGTCACAAGGATGATTTCGGCTGCCGAGAAGAAAGCCGAGGCACCAAGACAAAAAAGGGCTCCCAGAAAACTCAGGTTCATTCTTCTCCCGTTTCAGGCGATGTGAATTTGAGTTCTACTTCAAGAATTCGTCTTTTTAGAACCTTTGTAACTTTGAGACTGAAGCCCTGGAGTTCAAGAATATCATCCACTTCAGGCACCTTATTCAACTCCGAGAGAATCACGCCTGCCAAAGTACCGCCGCTTTCTTGCTCTTCGGTAAAAAAATCTTGATCAAAATAGGAGTTAATCTCCCTGCAGGAAGTTGCACCAGCCACGATATAAGTGGATTTGGACACCGGATAAATAGGTTGATCTCCGGGGTCTTCCCTTCCGGTCCAGTCACCGAAAATAGTTTCCAGGACATCCTCAATGGTAATGATGCCTTGCATATTTCCGTACTCATCGACGAGAACCGCCATTTTTAGATTCTGGATTTGCATTTCCTGGAGCAACTTGTCCAGTGGTTTCATCTCGGGAATGATATAAACGGGCTTCATAATCTCAGAAACCTTTTTTTCAGGAAACAAGACCAGATCCTTAACCTGGAAATAACTCACGATATAGTCCAGATCATCTTGATAGACAGGGATTTTGGAGTGCTTGATATCTCCCACTTTTTCAAGAATACTGGCGCGTGACTCATTGAGTTCAACGGCGATGACATCGGGTCTTGGAACCATTTTTTCTACTGCGTAGACTTCCTGAAACTCCAGGATTTGTTCGATCAGTTGCCGTTCCCAGCCATCAAAGACGCCCTGCTGTTCTCCCAGGGATACCAAGGTCGATAATTCGTCTGTATTCAAATGCTGGGCGGCCTTTAAGTCCTGGCCTAGAATTAAATTAAGGAGGGAGTTGGAAATGCGATCCAAGAGGCGAATGATTGGAAAGATCATACGATGAATCAATGATAAGAATGGGGCCGCCCCCAGAGAAAAGGCAGTGGCGTTTTTAAGGGCGATGGTTTTGGGGGTGATTTCAGAGAAAAAAATCAGGAGGATGGTTACGGCGACAATCGCGTAAGAAAGCCCCGCTACGCCAAAATGGTCCATAGCGATTTTGGTGGCCAGTGCAGAGAGGAAAATATTAACGACGAGATTGCCCACTAAAATTACAATCAGGCACTCGCTTTTGTTTCTTAAAAGCTCTGAGAGCTTACGGGCAAGAAATCCCCGACTTTGCGAAAGTTTGACCGTAGCGGCTTCACTGAGAGAAAAAATAGAAACTTCAGCCCCGGAAAACAGGGCGGAGAAACTAAAAAGGGTAAAAATCAGAAAAAAATCGTCAGGCATTTTTGTACAGAATACAGAATACAGAAGTCAGAATCCAGGAGACAAGCAAGAAGATAGAAGAGAAGATGGATCCCCTGGTCAAGCCAGAGGATGACGGAGTTTGACTACCCATTCCGATGATTCCGATCGTTCTCTAGTTTCCTCCCCCAACAGTTATAAAAATCTTCATACCTTTGGTTCCTCTGCTACCTTTGATTCCTCTGATTCTTGGCTATTGTCATTCTCCGACTTGATCGGGGGATCCACTCAAACGGTCGTAAAAAACCTTCATGTTCTCTTTCTCCTGACTCCTGGATTCTGACTTCTTCATCTCACATCATCATTTTGAAATTTTTTGCCATTTCCTGGGCTTTCTCCACATTACCTTGCTTGAGGTGGTATTCGGACCAGATCAGAAAATATTCAGGGTTTTTATGCTTTAGGGTGGCCGATTTTATCAATGCCGTATGCGCCGCCTTGAAGTCCTTGCGTGCCAGCATAATGCGCGCCTGAATTAGATATGCTGTGGCATATTCAGCCTCCAGGTCCAGGGCTTGCTCGATCTGTTTTAGGGCAAAATCCTCCTGATTTAAGGCCAATCCAACACGAGCAAGTTCCACATAGATTTTAGGATTGAGGGGGGTGAGGGTGCTGGCCTGTTTCAGTAAAGCCATGGCTGATTGCGGATCACCGGCTTTAAAGCTCATCAAAGCGCGTCGCAGAAGGTTTTCGGCAATACGAGTATTTTCCTTTTCCGCTGTGGCCTCATAGGAAATTCCCTTAGAAATACGATAGAGAATGGGCTCTTCCTGGTGTTTGGCTGATAATCGTCGATACTCATGCTCATTGAGCCATTTTCGATATGAAATCAGGCGTTTTCCAAGAGAGACAGGGCTTGGGGTTGAACCTTTTTGAGTTCTCAGCTCTTCGGACTCACGTACTTGATCGCGCAGATGACGAGCCCGATAAACGGAGACCATGAATACCGTCACCAGCAAGACAGTCAGGATCGAGAGAACCATAAGAATCTCAAGCACCGTATAGCCCTTGGACGGCTTATCCCAAAACATAGGCCTCACTGAGAAACAGACAGTCGGATCCCGGGGGTTTTAGATCCTGGTGGATTCCCGGAGCCGTCCAGAACGGAAACCCCGTCCTGGTAAAGGACATCTCCAAAATGAATTGAGCGCAGGACGGTGTTCTCATAGAGCAGGATTTGATGACTGGCAAGGATAGCATTTTTGAACACCCTGATGAGCTGATCTTTTAAGAGGTTTTTTTTCGCCAGACGAAAAAGCCCAGGTTCAGTTTCGATCGGTTCCAGATTATACAGCGGGATGAAAATCTGGTAGATGGGACCCGATTTTCCAAGATGACGAAAATCCTGGCGTGGCTGAATCTGTCCTTTTCCATATCCTTCCCAATAAAACCAGCCTGTAGATTCCACCTGTCCCAGAAGAAACCGTCCGGGTTTTGCCTGAAGTTGATGACCATAACCAAATCCTAGCCATGAGCCGCCAGTTATTTGCACCGGAACGATGGCTTGGCTTTGATGAAGTCTCGATTTTTCATAGTCCCTGATCCAGTCCAAGCTCGCATTTTGTTCTGTTTGATAGCGGTTTTGCAGATTTCGTCGAATGAAGAACTCTTGCGCCCCGGCCTTTTTTAAGTAAGGGCTTAAAGCACGTAGGAGAACTCTACCGCCTTTTCCCTTTTCTGGGGGGAGGCGATCCTTGAGCCACTGATCTCCCACAGTGATCCCCAGCCAAAACCCTTTCCAGAAGATGCCCACTCAACGGCCGGTGTTGCCAGGGCGCCTAACTTTGCTCCGGCTTTTCGGATAGAGGGCGAATTCAGAGAAACTACCTTTTTGTAAAATAGTTCAAAATTTTCTGAGCTAGAGCTGACCTGAAAGGAGAGGTTTAGATAAACCTCTGAGACTTCCTGTAAAATTTCCAGCAGATCCTTTTGCTCCTTCTCGGTGGCTCCGGCTAAAGCCATACTTTCCGCAAGACTTTTGAGCGAGTCTGGACTCGTGATTGCCAACACTTCGAGCTGATCATCAAAGCGTCTTAAAATTCTCTCTAGTTTTTGATTCCAGGACTCTAGCGATTTTTTCAGATCCAGGATGGATTGCGAAGCGGATCGTAGTTCATGGACTAGATCCTTAGTCTCCGGTCGTAAAAGCAGGTTTGGATCTTTTTTGATCTGAGCTTCCACATAGGGAAAAAAATCATTTTCAAGATGCTTCAAACTGGACTGGACTTCACCTTGATGAAAAAGGTTTAGCCTCAGAAAAGTTTGCCCCAGCTTTCCAGAGAGCTTTGATTTTCCCAGGCTAAAATCAATATTTGAATTGAGGCCTGAGGCCAGGGAATTATAGATCCGTTTTTCTTTGTTTCCCCAGCTCTGATCTTGCCCCACATGAACGTCATTGAACCCGGGTTCCAGATCTTCGGATGTGAGCCTGAAAAGACTCAGCAAGCCCAGAAGGCTCAGGGTTAATATGCGTTTAGATGTAGGCCACATCCGGTCCTACAAGACAGAGGACCGGTGACGAATGGCTGACATCTGTTGATAGATATCGCAAGACTGCCAGTTTTTTCGGCTTTGCTTGCGGCAGCGAAAACTTCTTACGCTCTTATCCTCCAAATTTGAATCTTTGGAAGGATCAACATCGCGAAAAAGAGAGGAAATATTCTCAAGCAAGTTTTGTGCTACCTTATTTTTCTGCTGTTCTTGGGAGGCAAAAACACGGCTATAAATGGTTTTGAGATTTCTGGCAGCCTCTGGGCTTAGAGAGACTCCCTCCCAGACGATTCCAGCATTTCCACGGACTTTATTTCGCTCAAAATTCTCTCTTCCATCCTGAAAAATCTGCTTGTGACTGGATTGAACTTGAGCATCTAGCTCTGCTATGGGTTTGGAAAGCGGGTAAGCTCGCTCAAGAATGGAGTCAACCAGGGTATGAATCCCACAAGGGCGGTTTTCCTGGGCTTTGATTCGACAGCGAAAACTTCTTGCTCCCCGCCCATCCAGAGTTTTTTCATCCTCTGGATCAACATTGATATGCAAGTCTGCAATATCTTCAAGAAGGCCCTGGACAACCGGGTTATCGGAGTTGGTTTCCTGGTTTAGATGGCTATAGATTTTCCCCAGAGACTCTCGGGCTTTAGGGCTGAGTTTCACGCTCTTGTGGAGCCTCAGCCTCGGGTGGGGTTTCGGGCTCCTGTCCCTCTTCTTCTGTGCTCTCTGAAGTATTCAGTTTCTTTTTAATCTCGCGCAATTGATCCGGATCGTTTTTCAATGCGGCAATGGCTGCCGTATCGAGGCGAAATTTTAAAACCACTCTGCGACTGGCAACCTTGTCCTCTTGATCGTTCTCGCCCAGGATGGGTTGGGCAGCCCCCTGTCCTTGAGATTGAACCTGAATCTCTGTTTCTTTCTGGAAATCTACAAATGAGATCAGTTCCGGATTTGAGCCAGCGGTTTCATTCCAATGTTTAAATACAGCCAATGCCCGATCATCAGATAAACCTTCATTGCCGGTTCGTGAAGTATCCGCGCTCACATAGCCGGGATAGGGGTCGGAATTGGTATGTCCTTCAATGCTCAGTTCCTGAATGAGGATCTTGTTATTTCCTAGAACGCTTAAAAGCGTTGGAACATATCTTTCGATTACAGCCTGTCCATCTTCCTTGAGCGCGGCCTTTCCCTGGTCAAAAAGGATTGATGCAGGGATCTTGAAGGCTACGGTATTGTGTTCGGTTCGCTCAATTTTTGCACCGGCATCTTCTAAGTCGATATTTTGTTTCTTAAATTCCCTGCGAAGATGGGCGATCATCTTGACTTGAAAGTCCTTCACGAATTCGATGAGTTCATAAAACCCCTCGAAAATACTGTGATCGTGGTTCTGTGGCTCACGTACAGAACTCTTGCCCTCACCCATGAAACGAAAAACCGAATCCATTTTCACATCAAATTCGTTTTCTGGGTCATTAGCCAGCGAGAAGACGAAGTCGGCACCCTCATTTTCCTGGGCGCGTGCCTTAAGTGCCCATTCATAGGTGGCAAAACAAAAAAGCCGTTTTTGTGCCGTGCTCTCCAGGGCTTCTTCAACTCCGGTGATAAAGCTAGAGCTATCCACATCGGCTCCAATCTCAAGCTCCGTATGTGACTCGGGGGGGAGGAAACTGAGGCAGTTTCCACTGGCGGCGGGGGTCAGCGGAGTATTGACCAGAGACAGCTTGCTGGGATAAGCCTCTTTGATAAAATCCACCAGATTTTTTAGAACGGCCCCATAAGTGGGTTCTACCACGCGGGACTTATCAGCCTGAGGACGATCCTGGTCAAACCCCTGAATCCATGCCACGAATTTTTTACGCTCGTTGGCATGGGTCTCCTGAAAGGATTTATGTAGCTCTCGGACCTTGATAAATATTTGCGCGGCTTCATTTACGGAGAAAGCCAGATGAAGATTGAGTTGGGTGTAGTTCCTTAAAGCCGAGGTAAAGGCTGCGGCTTCCTCGCGAGTGGCTCCCTTAAGAGCGATCTTTTCCATGACCGCCTTAAAGCTTTCCTTGGAATTTAGATCCCCAACGGTGGTTCCCGGGGCAAAACGCTCCAGAAAGGCCGCAAGGGTCTGGGCCGTAGTTTGGCGGCGACTTTGGAGCTGCTCGACGGTGGCGGCCAGTTTTTCGTATTGAGCTGCCAGTCGCGTGGCTTCATTATAGGTTTCTCCGCCATAATGCTGAAATGCCGAATCTGCGAGAATTTCCTGATTAAGATGAGTTTTAAAGGCTCCCAAAACATTTTCCTGAGTTCCGGCAACCTCAGCTTCATGAAAATCGCGCATGCGGATGAATGCGCTGGCCAGAGGTCCTTGCTTTGATTCTCCACCGATCATGAAATCGGTGCGTGCGCTCAAAGCCTGAGCAAGGGCGTTGAAAACCTCAATTTTTTCAGCACTCCAGCTTGAATCATCATTTTCTGGGGGAGTCGTGGGTGGGGTTTCCTCACCGCCATCACCTTGCTCTTCACCCAGTTCTTCAATGGCCAGATCCAGGTTTTTTTCGGTAAAGACCCAGGAAAGGACATAAGCCAGTCCGTATTTTTCAGGCGAGTGTTTCTCAGCGCTGTGGGCGAAACGGATGACATAGGCCATTCTGGATTCAAGCTCTTCAAAGAGGTTTCGCTTCGTTTCAGAACCATCCTGTTCGATAATGATGATGTTTTTAAGGCTGACAATTTCCAGGGTATCTTCGGTGCCGGACACATCGCGAAGTTTGTCGCGAATCCAACCTAGCAGGGTTGCATAACGTGAGCTTTTGAGGCCCAGGAAATTCATATCAAGCTCTTTCTCGATAGATTCAAGGGTTAAGCGGAACTCTTTGAGCTGGCGCTTTTTAGGTTCTTCAAGCTTGGTGTTGAGCCCTATGATCTCAGAATCCACTTCCTCACTTGGGGGCAGAGGGCCCAGACTTTCCTGAAGCTTTTTTAAGTTTTCAAATGCACTGGCATAGTTCTTTTCGTGCTCTTTCCACAGCTTTTGACGAGCTTCTTCCAAGGCCTTGCGGGTTGCTCCTATGGCTTTCATTTCGGCCCAAAAATGGGAGTCTGATCGGAGAATCGTATTTTTTAGAAGCCGTAGGGATGTGAGATCAAAGCTCTTTAAAAAAGGCACTAGTAGCCCTGCGTTGCGATTATCGCGAATGAAGGCCTTAAAGGCTTTTCTGGCCTGATCTTTACCGGACTCCTCCTTGGGGTCAGGGATCGGGACATATTGAAACAGAGGCTGAACGGAAGCCTCTTGCTGATCTTGCGCAGAGGTTTCTACGACGAGACTCTGATCTTTGTCCGAGGTTTCTATCCCCGTCGCGGAAGGGTCATTCTCGGCGGCGATCGCCAGGGGAAGACAGGACAGGCCTAGAAAACAGGCGGTGAGTATAAAATGTATTCTGCCAGGCATCATGAACTCCTTGTTGCGATGGAACCTAATGATTCCTACGAAGGTGAGAACCAAAAGTTTCAGAATAGAGCATTTTTCAGAAATTTATAGCCACGGATGGCATGCCTGCAAGCCAGGTCTTGGATCGTCTTTGGATTTTCTGTTCAGCCTGGATTGACTGGTACTAAAGGGTACTTGAGATTCAGGATGGACATAAAATCCACTACGAGGCAGGGCCGCATCAATCATTGATCCGGCCTGTATCAAAGAGCCACATAATCATATAAACCGCTTTAGGCTCGCTGCTACGTATTGCCTACTGCTCGTCGAAATATTTCCCATAGAACTTAAACTGCTTGGGCTTCACTCCTACGGCTTCCATTTTCTCACGGTGTTCGGCCTGGAGTTCCAAAATAGCAAGGTCCAGATTTTTATCTGTAAAGACCCAGGAGAGTACATAGGTCAGCCCGTATTTCTCAGGCGAAAACTTGTCTGCAGCTTTTGCAAAACGAATGACGTAGTGCATCCGCGAATCGAGTTCCTGAAAAATATTTCGTTCTGCACTGCCGCCATCAGGCCCTTGAACCGTTACGGTTTTTGCATGTGGAAGAAGATCGGAAAGCAGTTCCAGTTTTTCTGAGATCCATGCCGTAAGATGCGAGTAATCGTCTTCGTATTTATTGAAGAAATTTTTACTGAGTTTGTCCTCAATCGCATCCAATGTGAGACGAAAATCCTTGAGGTACTGAGCACGAAGTTTGGATATCGTGACCCTTAATGCGTCTGCCTGCTCACGAAGCTCGTTGGTGTCAGCCGATTTTTGAAGTTCATCAAAGGAATCCTGAAGCTTGCGTAGGCGCTTGAAGGTTTTATTATAGCGTTTCTCATGGGGTCTCCAGAGGACTCTGCGGGCTTCTTCGAGGGCTTCCACCTCGGCACCAATACGCTTCATTTGCACCCAAAAGCGGGAGTCTTTATTGCTGCTGTCCATATTAGCCATGACTTTTCGTCTCAGGTATTTAAGCGAGGCAACATCAAACTGCTTTAGAAATGGAACCAACAGACCTGCGTTTTGATTATTGTTGATAAAGGCTTCAAACGCATCTTTTGCGTGCACTTTGCCGCTTTCCTGACTCGGATCAGGAATGGGGGTGTACTGGAAGTCATTTTCGTTGGTCGCATTAATACCAAGGGTTGCTTGCTGAGTTTGGCCGTCTGGGTTTTCTACTCCAATTTCATCGAAATTGGGCTCTCCTGCCAGGAGAAGGGATTGTGAACCGGCATAGATCACAGTCAGGCTAAGTATGGGTTTTAAGATTTCTTGAAGCATTGGGCTCTCCTTTTTGAGCTCGATTTATGGATGCAGGTAAAGAACTCTACGCTAGGAGGACTCTGAATGTTTCAAATTCCCTCTTGGCATGCAGTTGTAGAACTTGAGGAGGTAGGGCAAGCTGGGGCTCGGGTTGATCAATCCCCGTTTCCAAAAACCTTAAGGACGAATCCAAGCTGGGGAGATCTGCCCCCGGAAGATTGGCGTCTTCGAGCAATGTCTCCTGAAGGCTGGCCTCCTGCAAATCGGCATTTTGAGAACAGGCTTTAGGGGGTACGGCGCGGCGTAGATCCTGATTCTTAAGATCCGCCTGACTCAGGCCCAGTTGGCGGCCGCTTGATCCATTAGAAGCCAGCTAATCTTCATGGTCGCGCAGTTTTTCAGAATCAATCATCTCTACCCCTGAGAGCTTAAATAGGGATTTTCGCCTGAGGCGTGGTCAGTGATGTCGCGTACCTCCAGGATTTGCGGGATTTTTTCACGAATCTGAGCCTCGACTCCATTTTTCAAGGTTTCGCGTGCCATCGAACAACCCTGGCATCCTCCACTGAACTGAACAAAGGCGATATGATCCTTGATTTCCACAAGTTGCACATGTCCCCCATGGGTCGCCAAGGCTGGATTAATATCATCCTTCAAAAGGGTTTTTATGGCTATGGCATCGGGAGTTTCAAGCCCTTTTCCACAGACATCTTTAGGAGCTGATACATTGGCCTTAGGCCTTGGGTTTAGTGTCTTTGCACAGGCAGAGCATTCGCAAAGGGCTCTCAAACGATCATAGGCGTAGATGCCGCTAGAGTGATCATCAGAGAATGCCAAACTCAGGGCGTAGCGGCCCACGGGCAGGGCTTTTTTAATCTGAATATCCTGCGAGACTGAATGGGGGTCTAGCAGGCGTTCGCCTGTGTCCTCACTGATGCACCGAGCACAAGCACACTGGGTTCGCAGAGTGTGGGGCTGGTGTGAGCCTTTGTGGTTATCCGGCCAGAGGATGGACAGGCTTCCATCCGACTGGATCTCCACCTGGGTTGGTTCGGGGGTCTTTATTCGCTCCTCCAGATGGTTCAGTTCTTCCTTAAGTCGCAAAGCAAGTTCTTGATAAGCCCTGGAGGCTCTGGAATCTGGCTGATCCACGAGAACGGGAACTCCACTGTCCGAACAGAGCATGACTTGAGGGTCTAAAGGGATTTTTCCCAGGAAGGGGACATGCGAGTTTTGAGCCATGACTTTCGCTCCACCTTCTGGGAAAAGCTGAGTTTCCTGGCCACAATGTTCACATTTAAAGCCGCTCATGTTTTCCACGATGCCCAGAATAGGAACATTCACCTGTTCGAACATTTTCAACCCTTTACGGGCAATGTTGAGGGCGATTTTTTGAGGTGTGGAGACGATGATAGCTCCCGTAAGAGAGGCTTGTTGTGCCAAGGTTAGTTGAACATCTCCGGTGCCTGGTGGGAGGTCGATCAGTAAAAAATCAAGAGGTCCCCAGCTTACGCCGGTAAGAAACTGTTGAATAACTTTCGTGGCCATGGGAGCTCGCCAGATCACGGGACTGTCTTCTCCCAGTAATAGCCCCATGGAAACAAATTCAACTCCATGGCGTTTACAGGGAATCAACTCCTCGCATTCGTTGACCTCCAGACTTCCTGCGTCCTCTCCAAGCATCGCTGGTTGGCTGGGGCCGTAAATATCACTGTCGAGGACGCCGACCCGCGCTCCCAACTCCTTTAAGGCCACGGCAAGATTCGTCGTAACCGTGGATTTCCCGACACCACCTTTTCCGCTGGCAATGGCTAAGATATATTTTGGTTTGTTGATATTCATCTTTTTCTCCGTTTAAGGGCTAAACGCCGCTACGGGCCAGTATACAGAATGAGTCAGGATTCAGCACAGGACTGTTCCGAATCCATGTAATTTAGGCCGAGGTACGGTGCCGGCGGGCTACTTTTTGGCGCACGGCTTCAACAGCTCTCACAAGCTCTTGCTAGCTAAAGGGTTTGGGCAAATAATCCGCCACACCAAGCATATGGATGTCAGCTTCACCAAGGCCTTTTTGATAGGTGATAGACAGATTCCGCTGATAATATTCGTGTGCCAGATTCCCGGTTGGACGCCCCTCGCCCTTTTTTCCAGTAGCCACTTCTGGGTTCCAAATTATGGAAAACCCATGGACTTTGATCCACTTCGTGGGTGGATCAAAACTTCAAATTGTTTATAATGCGAAGAAAATTTTTTGTCATGGCCTCATTTCTCTATAACTTTGCCCTGCGAGCATTATTTCCAGTCCTGGTTTTGCATTATTTGCGCGGGCGTTTTTTGATCCGTAAATACACGCGGCCCATGAGTGATCGCCTGGGGTTTTTTAGATTGAAACTCAATACGCAGGCCAAGTGCCGTTTTTTGGTACATGCGGTGTCAGTGGGAGAGACCGTGGCGGCCCAACCTTTTGTCAAAGGGCTTAGGCGGCGCTTCCCCGGATGCGAAATCATCTTCTCCAATGTGACCGAGACGGGGCATTCCCGCGCACTGGATTCAATCAACGCGGATCATTATGTTTTTTTTCCCCTCGATTATCGTTCTGCGGTGCGTAGATTTCTCTGCAAGACCCGTCCCACTCATGTTTTTATTCTTGAAACTGAACTCTGGCCCAATTTTTTAAGCGAATGTTCTCTGCAAGCCATCCCTGTAACCTTCATTAACGGGAGGATCTCAGCTCATTCATATCAGCGCTACTCATTGGTTCGTTTTCTGCTCAGTGGATTTTTACGGGAGCCTGAATTTTTCATGCAGTCGCGAGAAGATATGGATCGAATCAAAAAATTGGGAGCAGAGAAGGTTTTTCTTTCAGGAAACCTAAAGGTGGATCAATTGGAGGATAATCTTTGTTCGGAGCATCGGGATAAGGTTTGCCAACTTTTTGAGGAACACGAGACACCAATAATCATCTTTGGTTCATCGCATCAAGCTGAGACGCGTCATATTCTAGAGCTGGTTTCAACCTGGAGAAATGAGGGGCTGACGGCGTCCATCATTCTGGCCCCCAGACATCTGCATTTCATCCAGGAATATCTCGATCACGCAAATCAGCTTAACCTTCCTGTTCAGCTCTGGTCCAAGTTTAAGGCAAGTGAAGATTTCACCTGCCTGATGGTGGATGGTTACGGAGAATTGGCCAGTCTTTATGAAGTGGCTTCCATCGCTGTCATTTGCGGAAGCTTTGAGCCGATTGGAGGACATTCTATTTTGGAACCGGCGCTTTTCGAGCGGGCGATTCTCTACGGTCCCCATATGGAAAACAATCATGAGCTGACCCGAATTTTTGAGGAAAACGGTGCCAGTTTATGCGTACCGGACTTTGTTGAGTTGAAACAGAAGATCGAATTATTGCTTGCGGATCCTCCGCTACGTGACAAGCTGGGGGAAAACGCAGGTAGAATTGTGCGCCAAATGATGGGGGTCACAGGGGAGATCCTGGATCGGCTTGAAATTCATGGCTAAGAATTTGCAACATTTTTAAGTTCTTTGCGTAGTTTTCAAGGTATGAGGGTAAAAGCCTGGTTTTTTTTCTGTGCACACCTGTTTCTGGTTCCGCTCTCTCCCCTCATGGGAGAAGAGCTTTTTACACCCTCAACAGAAATCTATGTTCCGGGTCCACAATTTAAGGACTTGAACCGCCCCGTCACTGACATCCGAAGTCTACCTGCGCTACCTCAGGTATATCGTGGACTTGGTGTGAGTTCGCCACGTCCCTATTCGCACTATAACTACCTATATTATGGAGCTTATAACTACCGCATGCAGGCTTATCCTTATCAGGTGTTTGCCGGGGGGGGCAGAAGGAGCCCTCACTATTTTGCCTGGAATCAGCGATCTGAGCGTTTTAAGGGAGAAAAACTGGGTCAGAAACTGGGCGAGGTGCGTATCATCACCGTAAAGTCTCGTCTCACACACGCCGTCGAAGGTGAGATTTCAGCTAAGAAGTTGATTCCATTTTGGGTGCAGGCCGTCGGATTTAAGCGCCCCCCCCCTATGGTTTCGCGCAGGGACAGAGCAGCATTTTTAAATACCCCGGGGGGCAGTCCTCCACGAATAATCCAGAGTGTTGATTTCGCTAAAAAAAGGGGGAAATCTCCCAGGATTCAAGTGTCTTTCAAGCCCTCGGCTTTAAAAGGCGCTCGTTTTTATCAAGAGAAAGACGAGGACTATTCAGCGGTTCTGTCGCTTGCGATTTTTAAGAATTTGGACATCCCTGTTGAGTTTTCTAAGATGGACGACAAAAAGGAGCCAGAAGAGGAAGACTCTTCTCCTGACGCAGAGTTTTTAAATTCAGGAAGATTGGGAGGGGAGATCTCAGACTCTGCGCTTTACCGGCCGAGGTCCAATTCGGGTGCCATGGATATCAGTCTACAGTCCCGCGAAGATCTGAGAAGTATTCAGAAATACCTTGATCTGTCGGACCGTGACCTACGAGACCTTAAGGAAGTGGACTTTGAAAAAGAGATTGTATATCTCACGGGAAGGGCCTTCTCCTCGCGGGCCAATGCCCTGGATCTCTCTGATCGAAAAATTGTGCGCGTTTCAGACATGGGCTCTCGCAGGATAAAGCATCTGGTGGAAGTAGAGGAAACTCGAAGTTCACGCGAGAGACTTTCCCCGGAAGACAAAGACCATGAAGACTTATTTTTTTCAGGCTTTTATGTGGTTTTAGAGCGCCCTCGAGACTACGGTGGCTATCGGTTTGGGGTGACGGTAAAGGATTGATCCACAGTTTGACTACGACTGCCGGAGTGTTCTGCTTGAAAGAACTCGTTGCAATATCTGCAAGTTCCGGGTAATCTGAGCGTTCCCAGTCGTGGGTCCTTGGGCTTGAAGCCAATTTAGGGATAAGGAGAGGCCGGTGCAGCCTAAATTCAAGAATTTCACGTTATATGTGCTCATGCTCATCGTGATCCTGGCTGTCTTTTCTCATTTTTATTCAGAAAAGAAAGTTAAGAAGCTCCACTATTCAAACTTCATTTCCATGGTCAAAAAAGGCCAGGTCATCACCGTCAAAGTTCGCCACCTCGACATTGAATTCCAGGACACCAAAAACCAGACCTTCACTACCACCGCGCCACAGGCACTGAATCCGCCTTATCTAGATCTTGTGATGGATAAAGTTCGCACGGTTGAGTTCGTCGAGCCGGAAGAGTGGCCTACCTGGGTGCAGCTTCTTTTCAATTTGGCCCCCTGGGTCATTATTATTGGGCTCTGGTTCTATTTTATATCCAAGATGCAAACAGGTGCTCCGCGTGGCATGAGCTTTGGTCGCTCAAAAGCCAAGATGTTCAATGAAACCAAAGAAAAGACCACCTTTAATAACGTGGCAGGATGCGATGAAGCCAAGGAGGAACTAGCCGAAGTCATCGACTTCTTGAAATACCCTGGAAAATACAAAAAAACCGGGGCACGGGTTCCGCGTGGTGTTTTGATGATGGGGCCCCCCGGAACCGGGAAAACCCTACTTGCCCGGGCTGTGGCGGGAGAGGCTAATGTTCCCTTTTTCCATATCTCAGGATCTGATTTTGTGGAGATGTTTGTAGGGGTAGGTGCCTCACGGGTTCGTGACCTCTTTGAACAGGGGAAAAAATCCTCTCCCTGTCTAATTTTTATTGATGAAATCGATGCGGTTGGTCGGCAAAGAGGACAGGGGATCAGCGGTGGAAATGACGAGCGAGAGCAAACTCTCAACCAGCTTCTAGTAGAAATGGATGGATTTGAAGGTGATACGGGAATCATGGTTATTGCCGCCACCAATCGTCCTGATATTTTGGACAAGGCTCTCTTGCGCCCGGGTCGTTTTGATCGACAGGTGACGATCGAGTTGCCGGATATTAAAGGGCGTGAGGGTATTATTAAGGTCCATCTCAATAATATTCTTGTAGAAAAAGAAATTGACGTCAGTACTTTGGCTAAAGCCACCCCCGGGTTTTCAGGAGCGGATTTGGCCAATATGGTTAATGAAGCCGCCTTGTTAGCAGCCCGTTATAACCATGAGAAGGTAACTCTCGCACATTTTGAGGAGGCCCGCGACAAGGTCATGATGGGCCCGGAGCGGCGCTCAAAAGTCATGTCTGAAAAAGAGATCAAAACTACAGCATTTCACGAGGCAGGACATGCATTGATCAGTCTCCTGGTTCCCAATGCCATGGAAATTCATAAAGCCACGATTATCCCGCGCGGTCGAGCACTGGGAATGGTTTCCTACCTCCCCAAAGAAGAAAGCATGACCCGTGAGGAGTTCCTAGATAATATTTGCTCCACGCTAGGCGGCCGATGTGCCGAAGAGCTTATTTTTGGGACTCTGACTCCCGGGGCTTCGAATGATATTCAACAGGCGACATTTTTTTCACGATCCATGGTGACTAAATGGGGGATGAGTGAAAAACTGGGAGCCATTAATTATTCTGAAAACACCGAGAATTTCTTTGGAATAAAGTCCTATTCGGAGGAGACCGCCCGCGAGATTGATACTGAAATTCATAATATTGTGGGTACTCAGATGAAGCGCGCCAGTAAATTGCTTGAGGATAATCGCGATACTCTTGATCGGATTGCTCAGAGCTTGATTTCTCATGAGACTTTGACCCTGGATGACTTGAACAAGCTTGTGGCTGGTGTGGAAATCGGACCTCCGCGACGTAGCGCATTGAGGGAGCCACCTCCGGTTGAAGAGGGGGGCGACTCTTTGGAAGATTCTGATGATGAAGCCAGTCAAGGGGGTCAGGATTCTGCTACAGGCGAACCCGAGACCAGGGCTTCGTTGACCGAGGTTGCTAGAAATGAGGTGGCTGACCAGAATATTCAGTCGGCTTCCGAGATTAAGCTGGACCCTCAGGCGGCAGACCCTTCCACCGGAGCTGAAAAAGAGGAGGATTAGCTTTCTGCGCCTTCCTGCTCTGCTTTTACTCGTTTTGATTTGCGGACAGGGGCTGGGTGCCCGTGAGGATTTTGCTCCAAAGCCCTGGGTTGACCCCGTTCCTGCCCCGCCAAACCCACTGGACCCCACTGAGCCGGAGCGACCCGGAACCCTCCCTCTCCCGCCCCCTTTGCCTTATCCGGTTCCCGGGGACTTTCAGCTTCGAAAACTCATGGAAACCATTGAGGAACTTCGTCATGAACTAGAGGGCCTGAAAAAAAGGGTCACGCGTTTGGAGTTTCTTAGGGGAGGGTCGCTGGGTACGCGAAAACAGCCTGTAGGTCGTTGTGAACAAAGGCTTCATTCCCTGGTTAATGCCAGCAAGCTTTTGGCCCTGGAACATGGAGTTAGGCTGGAGTTTTCAGGAAAAGAAACGGCTTTTCAGATTTTGGTGTCCAAGGGGTATTTACCTGAAATTCCTCATTTTTTCACACGTGTTCGCTCCAAAAAAGATGGGGCTTTGATCTGTCTGCCCCTTGAAGATTGATTCCACACTGTTTTAAAATGAACTAAGGTCGCAGTCAGCATTTTCCAAACTCATGAGCCCCGCCAGCAGGATCTATAACTTCGATGCACGGTTCGTCTGTTCCGGGATCGCTCTTGGTCTTTTTCTGCCCTGGATTTCTTTGTTTGCCCAGGATGCAAATATTATTTTTTCAAAGGCTGAAAAGGTGGACGCAGGAATTCGGGGCACCGTACAGCTTCCCGAGGGGAATCAGGATCGAGTTTATGGTTTTATGCTTCCATTGGATCAGGCTCTTGCGTATTCAGTTCGTTTTCTAATCGCGCCAAGCTATCAAATGGAAGTCAAGGATGGAGAGTTTACAATTCCATTTGCTGAAACAGGAGTCTATGTCCTGGGTGTCTATGTGGACAGTGTTCGAAACGGACTCTTTGATATCGGTAGAGAGCGCTTTGCTTTAGCGCAGGGGACTCCTTTTGAGTATACGAATGAGCCGCGTCAATTTAAGGTCAGTTTAGCGCGTACTGTAAAGACAGAATTGTCCGTGGAGGGAGCCCCCAAAGAAAATCCTGTTTACTTGCAGGTTCTCACCCCCAAGCGTGAGGCTCTTTACGTGGTTCCTGTAAAGCCCCCCAAGATCACCCTCTATGATTTGCCGTTCCCGGTGCGAATTGGACTGGCTGAGGATGTTAACGAAGACCTCCGGCTGGATCTAAGTGAAAGCCCTAAAACAACCTATTTTTTGGAGCATAGCCCAGATCAGGTTCTCAGTATCGAGTGGAAGAAGCCCTGGAAATCCCTGAGTTTGGAATTTCCTGGACTACCCGATGGGGTTGAGCACAAAATTACCAATGTAGCTACAGAGTCCTCCATGGACCTCGGCACTGAAGATTCGCATTTCTTTTTTGACTTTCCCAAGGGGAAATACCGTATTGACTTTGCCATACCTCATCCCCCCTTTACGATTTCGACCATTCCTTTCGAGCATGAGGAAGAAACGGTGCAAAGGTTTGAGTTTTCAGAAAAATATGCCCTGTCCTTTGATCACTCCACGGGAAAGGATTTTTTTGAAATCACCATGGAGGGGGGAGCTACTTTTACCATCCCCGCTACTGCCACCGCCAGGGTGTATCAGCCAGGTGGGTATGAGATTGTAGCTTTTACCGAATATGACGATAATTCGAAGCTGGATCCTTATCAATTTTCAAACGATAATATCGTATTCTATGAAGCCTTTCTTGACTCGAGCCAAGCCCATGGCACATTGAAGCCCAGCTTTGGCGAAACCCCCAAAATGCTCCGCGGGCATTACAAGCTTTATGCCAGTGGCAGACGTAAGGGGCAGGTTGTTTTTTTCCAGAAAACTCTGCGCAAGGAGCTTTACAATACCTTGCAGGTGATTCCTTTGCGGAAGGCGGGGAGACGAAATTATGTAAAATTCTATTTTCGTTTGGACCCTAGTATTCCTTTTATGAGCTTCGTAGACTTTGATGAGGACTTCCAAATTAGCGAAGATGAAAATCATTATGTGAGGCAGTACGATGCCTCGGACCCGGCTTATTTTGAAAAAAAACAGATGCTGGAGTTTCCTATTGTCAAGTTGGGAAGTCTGGAGGTTCTTGTTGAGGCCGAAAAGCCTGCGTCGCATTTTATAGAGGTGTTTTCCCCCAAGAAAAAAGAGGTTTTGGCTTCCACTTTTCTGGGTGTAGCCCCAACCTATCTCTACCAACTCCCCGTTGAAGTTCCTCTTACCGTGCAGGTCACTTTGGATCAAAATGAGAACCAGGAGCTTGATGAGGGGGATGCTATTTTCCCGGCTCAGACCGTAGTGATTTCCTTTGCTGAGAAGAGAAAGACTCTCCGTCTTAAATTTTGAGGCTGTCTTGAAGCCCATTCCCGGAACCTTGATTTGGATTACAATCCTATGTGTCCAATTTGGGCTTGCTGGATGTTGGAGAAACCAGGAGACAGAGGGAAGGAGACTGAGGGAAGGAGACAGAAGACAGAAGACAGAATTCAGGAGGGGGGAAGGAAGAGTTCGGGAGATAGAAGACAGGGGGAAGGAGACGGGAGACAGAATTAAGGAGGGGGGAAGGAAGAGTTCGGGAGA
>CAZRLV010000004.1:0-3750 GCA_964600955.1 uncultured bacterium | reverse complement strand
CCCCCCCCCCCCCCCCCCCGCCCGCACCCCCCCCACCCCCCCCCGCGCGCGCCCCGGACGCGGTCGGAAGATAGTAGACAGGGAGAAGGCGACAGGAGCCAGGAGATAGGAGATGGAGGGCATCGTATGGCTCGCCCAATTCTGGATCTTGGTGACACGATAGGGCAGGGCGTGAAGGCGGTTCCGGTGCCTGCAGGTTCTTCTCCAGGGCTTTTTAAGAAAATGGCCAATTTACGGGTTCTTCCGCAAGACCTTAGTCTTGATTCTTCCCAGTGGTCTAGTTTTGCTCCCCCTTTAACCCCTCAAAGTCTCTATCGTGTAAAATCCCTGATCATTGCTCAGGTCAATACCGGAGTTTTCCATGCTTCCCTACCGCAGGCCATGGATTTGTATTGGGAAAGTAGCGGCTTGGAAGCCCGCATGGAGCTTTTGTTCCACCTTTTTCAGCATTTGCCCCTCTCTCGCAGTTCACTTGGACTCCCGGCCTGGAGGCTTAACACCTGGATGTCAAAGCGCAATTTAAGTATTAAAGAGGACCTGAGTGTCTTGGAGATTTTTCTTTCAGGCGAGGCCAATGAGCGCGCCATTTTAAGGGATTACCTCACGGAAAAATATGCAGAGTCCTTTGGGTCAAATTACCTGTTTTGGAGAAAATATTTGAGGGGAAGGGTAAAGAAGGAACTAAAGAACTAGAGGAATGTGAAGATAGGAGGAATCAGAGGGAGCAAAGGTAGCAGAGGAATTGATTAATCAAGTCGTCGAGGAATTCAAGAATTCAGGAATTCGAGGAATAGATGAGGAGAAAGAAAATAAAAAGATGGATCCTGAATCAAGTTCAGGATGACAGAGTGGGAGTTTCTTCTTTATTCTTGTTTCCTAGATTCATTCTTGAATACTTGAGTCCTTGAATTCTTGATTTTCGTCATTCTCCGACTTGACCGGGGGATCCATTCAAAAGGTCGTAAAAAGTCGTCCTCTTTATTCTGAATTCTGGCTTTTGTCTCCTGAATTCTCTTTCACAATTTACAATCATGTTTAAACTCTGGTCACTTTTCACCTGTTCTTTGCTGGTTTTTTCCAGTCTTTTAGCTTTGGATCGCCTGGATATCAAGAAGGCTTTCAAGGCTCGTGATTTTAAGGCAGTTTTGCGAATGCACAAAAAATATCCGTCTCTGTTTAGTTCCGGGGAATCTCTATATTTTTTGGCTTTTTCTCTGAGAAAAATTGGGAGGACATCAGATGGAGTAGCATTTTGCGCACGGGCTGCCATTGAGATGAAAGAGGGCTCCTGCTATCGATTTTTGCAAAACCTGCGCAAAATGGATCTCGGTGCGTATCGACTGGGTTTGGCAAAATACCATTTTGATTCCGGGGACCTGAAAAAGGCTTTTCACTATTTTTTCGAGAAAGTTCAAAAGAGCCCCTCTGACCCGTTGGCTCGCATCTATCTAGCTCGTATTTTTAATTCTCTACAGAAGAAAGATTTGGTGATTGAACAGCTCTGGGAGATCAAGGGAGACCCGCAGCCATTGCATACCATCAGGGCTAAACTGGGGCGAGAACTTAAGCAGGTTCGACATACAGTTTCGAGGCTCAAGCCTCCATATTCTGAGGGAAGAGAGCGTATTCTTTATCTTTATTCTCTGAGCGACTCAAGTCCGTCAACCGAGGTTTTGAGCTTTCTGGAGAGCTTGTATACACGGGTTCTTTCGACAGCTGAGGCGACGCCACGGATCAGGCTTAAGCTAGGCAATATTTTCCTTTTTCAAGGCAAGCTGGAGGCTTTGAAAAAGCTTTTGCAAGAAATGGATTCATTTACATTACAGCCGATGCTGGTACTGAGCCTGGACAGTCTCAAACGCCGCCTGGCCCAAAAGACTCCAGAAAAATCTCCCTTGATATCTAACCAGGTTCGCAAAGATGAAGACGCAGTGCAGATCTCTGAATTTGTTCAGGAACCTGTTCCAGGGGAGCAGCCTCAAAAAATGGATTTGCGATTTCTTGATCTTGGGGAATTGCGCCTGGCAACTTCGGAAGATCTATCGCCCATTCATCGGTTGGTAAAATCGATTCGTCAGAGACTGGACGGGGGGCTTAAGGACTATGAGAAGCGCTGGATGCTTAGAGAGATGGACCGAGCCGATAGCGAGTTGATGAAGCATGAAAAAAGTAGGGGTGCTCGTGAGCTCTACAGCAAGACTTCTGAGGGCAAAGCCATACGCCAGGAGTTTGAAAAACTTCAAAAACAGTTTGAGGCCGAGGATAGAAAAAACGCAGGGCAGTTCAAGGGAGAGTATCATCGCTTTACTCAGGCGATGGTTCAAGCCAAGTCTTCTTCCAAAAAGAAAAAGACTTTTTTGCGCTTCATGGAGCGTTGGTGGAGTCTTAGCCAGGGAGATGGAGTCAATTTGGTGACTCAGGGGGCTATGAATGCTTTTCGTAAGACTCCTGAAGGACAAAAACTGGCGCGCGAAGTTTATAAGCTAGGGTTGGAGCTTAAACTGAAACCTCCCGGTTTGGAGATGGATGAAGCCTTTTTCCAGGACCGGGGCTTCTAGGTGATTTAAAGACAGGTGGCAAACCCGGACCCCATGAAGTCCAGGGTTTCATAGCCTGCTTGTGTATTTTCGATCAGATCCGGGTCAAGGGTAATTTTTCCCGGTTCAAAAATTAAGATTACCGTTGAGGCCCCAAATAGAAACGTCCCTTTTTCCTGACCTTTAGTGACTGAGCTTCCCGGCAAAAAAGTCTGTAGGATTTTTCCCACAAAGGTTGCCCCAACTTCGATGTGTAAGATTTTACCCAGCCTGGAATTGTCCAGGATTGTGATTTGACGTTCATTTTTAGACCATAGCCCCGGTTTTTCAGCCAAAGCAATTGGATTTACAGAATAGAAATGCCCTGAAATTCTGCGCGACTGTGAGGGTGTTCCCGCAAAACAGAAATGGAAGCGATGGTAGTCCATGGGAGACAGGCGTACGATAATAGCCGTTCCTCCAAGATGAGTTGAATGCAGTGCAGAATCTAGCAGCAGATGTTTTAGATCGAGTCTGGCTCCTTTCACAGCCAGGCAGGTCTGCTCCTGCAACACGGGCAGGGCCAGGATTCTGCCATCGGCTGGTAGGCATAGGCGGTCAGGCTCAGGTATAATGGGACGGGCTAGTGGTTTGAGCTTTCTAGAAAAAAAATCATTAAAGGATGTAAATTCATCCATTGTTTTTTCAGCCTCACCTAAATCAATGCCCAGGGCTTTCACAAATCCAGGAATATCCCGTCTCGAAATTCGGGTATTTTGGTAGTAGCCCATGAGCTTTGAAAGAAACCCCCTTTTACCCACAAATTCCAATACTAGGTTGCCAGGAAGGCTCTGGTAGAGAAAACGCAGTCCGGTTTCACCCGCAATCGTTTCACGGCAGAGCTTTTGAGTGTTTCGATCTTTAAAGACTACAGGGGTTTTGATTTTTCTAGGTCTTGTCCAGGAGGGCTTGGCGAATCACTTCTTGCATCTCCTCCATTTCATAGGGTTTAGCGATGGTTCCGCTAAAGCCGTTTTTTTTATAGTCCAAAATCAGAGGGTCGTCCATTAGTCCACTCGATACCAGAGTCTTGATTTGAGGGTCCAGGTTTAGAAGCGGGGCAATCGTTTCAGCAGCCCCCATTCCGTCAGGGATCGTTAGATCCAGAATCACCAGGTCGATTCGACGACCCGATTCCAAACCCTCACGAACCTGCTCAAGCGCCTCTTCACCT
>CAZRLV010000003.1:0-28711 GCA_964600955.1 uncultured bacterium | reverse complement strand
AATGGGGAAAGAGAGTCGATCAAAAAAAGTTCAGAGAACTCCTTACTCAGGAGTTTGTAAGTCTCCCGCGGAAAATCATGAGGCCTTCAGTGGATTCGCAAGGGAGAGAGCTTGAGGAAATAGTCCAGGGGGATTTTGACTAATGAGGAATTTTCCAGCCTGAAAAAAACAATAAAATCATCTTTTTTCACGAGTTCCGGTGGAGCTGAGTGCGTTTTCATTTTTGCGTCCTATCGGTTGCCTGACCCGCTGTTTTGGAAATGGAAGTTGAAAAACTTCTAAGTCGCTTTATTTCTTTTGACTTTTGTTTCTTTTTCTGGCTGGCTTTGAGAGATAGAAGCTCTCTCTCAATCATGACACGATGTTGTTTCACAATTCGGTTGGCAGACATCAGCGAAATTACCAGGGCCACCAGGGCCACAACTGCCATACTTAAATATCCTTGCTTCATGAGACACCACCTCTCTTAGACCTATCCTCGCTGTTCCAAACGGACAATTCTGAGAAAACATTTAGGTAAGCCTCTTGGATTATTGGGTGGATAGGAGCGTATTTAGGTCGAGTGAGTCAAAAGAGATTAAACACGATAGGTTTTTGTGGGGAGAGCGCTCAAATTATTTCCCTAGTTGCACGGGCAATCCCTGCAAATAACCGTTATAATGTGGCCACAGGTTCTTGGGGAGAAGAACCTGTGGCTGGTGTTGCCAGATTGGAGGGTCATGTTGAGAATTCTCATTTTGTTTTTACTCATAGTAATGACAGACTGTGCTGGGGAATTTGCGTCTACCTTAAAGAAACATACGGCTGTGGGTCTGATTTATCCTTTTTTTAGAGTCCCAGTACCGTCCAAGGGAAGCGGTGTAATTGTTGAGATTTTGCATGAAGCCGGTGAGAAAATTCAGCGCGAACAATGTCTGGCCATTCTGGAAAATGAAACCCAGAAAACGCGGCTTGACCTTTCGCGGCTTAAAATAAAGACCTCAGAGGTTAATTTAAGAAAGAGCCAGAGAAATCTAGCTTACCTAGAAAAAAAGCTTAAGAAAGATCGTGATCTAGTTGGGCAAGGCGCCGCAACCCAGGAAAGTCTGGAAGATCGCCTGAACTCCTATGAACAGGCGAAGCTGGAACTTGAGTCCCGCAATTTGGATTTGGATAACTCCAAGGCAGAGGTCAAGCTGCAAGAAAAGACCTACGAAGATACCTTTATTCGTGCCCCGGTTCAGGGCATCATCAAAGAACGGCTTATTGAGCCTGGCCAGCAGGTGAGCGCCGGACAGACGGTCTATGAGATGGTGGTTGTCAATCCCCTGTTCATTGAGACACATTTGACAGAGGACTATTACGGAAAAATAAGGTTGCACCAGAATCTAAGCTTCAAAGTGATCAACTCTTCACAGACAGGAAAGGGTCAGGTCTACTTCATTGATCCCGCCCTGGAACCGGGAAGCCGCACCTTCAGGGTTCGTATTCGAGTCGAAAATCCTGAAGAAAAGATCATTGCTGGTCGGCAGGTTGAACTGACCCTTCCTTCGCTATGATTCGCCGTAGCCTGAAAAAAAAGAAAACGGCGACTACGCTCGGACCGGAAAGTTTAAGAATGACGATCTGAAGACTTTGACGGATCTGGCTGGATTTGCCTCCATCTCTTTAAAAAACGCAAGGCTCTATGAAAGCCAGAAAAAACTGCGTGATCTCTCGGCAATTTTGGATATCTCGCGCAAAATCACCTCAACCCTGGATCTTGATTCCGTATTGATCCATCTAACCAATATGTCCGATCAGGTTATTCCCTATGATCGCGCTTGTGTGGGACTCTGGCATCAGGATGAATTCATCTTAACAGCTTTGACAAGTGAAGAGGTCGTCGACCAGGGTGAACACCGTGAGTTTTCTGAGATTTTGGAGGTTTTTTCAGAGGTTGAAGATTTGATCTATTATTCAGATTTTGCCCGTATGCCAACTGAAACGGATGTCGAATGCAAACTCAAGACCCATCTTGAAAAGACTGGGATGAAGGCCTTTTACGCCATGCCCTTGCGAGATACGCAAGGACGACTGGGAATCCTCTCCCTGGAGTCCTCCAAATCCTCTTTTTTACCTCCGAGCCTTCAAGAACTTGTAGAGATCCTGGGCAATTAAGCCACGGTCGCTATTCGTAACCCCCTACTCTTTGGATGATCTTTTTGATCGGGTCATTCCTTATATTCGCTTTTTCTGGTCGTTCCCTTTTTTGATTTTTTCCTGTCTGATCATGGCATTCTCATCAGCAATGATTCTCTATCATATTGATGAAGTAGCGGCTGGTATTTTTGCCCTCTATTCTTTTCAATCCGGAGGGTTGATGAATTTCGTAGTCCTCTGGGTGGTGATTATCGGGATCATCACCATTCATGAGCTGGGTCATGGCCTCACCTGTAAATACTATGGGGGCGAGGTGCTTGAAATGGGCATTTTGCTTTTATTTTTCCAGCCTTGTTTCTATTGTAATGTCACGGATGCCTGGACTTTTCCTACGCGGGGGAGTCGACTCTGGGTCACCATGGCCGAAGGTTACATCGAATATTTTATTGGCTCGCTAGCGGGACTGTGCTGGCTCATAACCCAGGAAACCTTTTTTTTACATAATCTTAGTTTTCAGGTCATGTTGGTCTGCTCGCTTTCTACCCATGGATCGTAAAATTCGCTCAGATGTAAGTTTAAAACCCTTTCAGATTCAGACTCTCAGATCCAAGGTGGGTGGAATTCTCTCTAAAGTGCATTTCAAGACTGGCTCCAAGGTGGATCAAGGAATGCAGGTCGTCAGCCTCAAGAATAGAGAACTGGAACTGCGACTGCAAAACTTGCAATTGGAGAGTCGCATCAAGAAATTCGAGGCCGATGCACTGCGGGCAAAACGGAATTTGGTCTCCTGGCAAAAAACCAATGAGGCTTTGAGAAAACAGGCCGAGGAGATTCGCGTCATTGAAAAACAGGTGAAAAATCTATCGGTTTATTCGAAGGTAGAAGGCTATTACCTCGGGGAGGCCGTCAAGGAAAAAGAAGGCACCCAGCTCCCTGAAGGCGCCGAACTGGGTACGATCATTGACCTGTCCAAGATGTTTGCCATCTTAAAGGTAGAGCAGGATGAGGTAGGCCTGATCAAGGAGGGAGACCCGGTGCAGATTCGATTTCACGCCAAGCCCCGAGAGGTCATGCAAGCTGAGATCACGGAAGTGAAGATTCTGGGTGAAAAAGGGGCGGTGAAAACTCTCATCGAGAATCCGGGACAGAGTCTAAGGCCAGGAATGACCGGACTATCCATCATCAAAACCGGAGAGGAAAGCGTTTTCCACTATGCAATTAGAGTGCTAAAAGGTTTTCTAAGACTCGATTTATTTTTGTAAAAAACACCCCCGGAGATTTCCGGGGGTGCCAAACTAACAACTTAAGAGATTTTCAAACTAGGGCATTTTCATCGTTATATTCGATGCAAAGGCTCCTTTTTGATCCGTATCAAACTGCTGAACCTGCTCCTCGGTGAACTCACTCAGGCAATCCGGTGGGAAAGCCTGGCAATGCTCCAGCGGTAAATTTTCGCAAACATCTAAAGAAAGCTGCGAAACTTGCTCAGGCGTAAAGCCGGTGCAAACTCCAGGTTCCATATGTGCGATCTGTGCTCCGGTGAAGCCTCCAACTCCCATGGGGTCCATATGCTGAATATGCATATGGTTCATGCCATTGCAGGTCATGGGGTCCAGATTCGCGATCTGGTCCCCGGTACAGTCGGCAAAGGCATGCACAGGCATACAGTTCACCTGATCAGGCATCCGTCCATCAAACGCCTCGGCACCCAGCTCACCCAAATGAGCCCCGATTCCATCACAAACAAAAGCAGCCGGGTCCATACACTCAATCTGGGCGGCGTTAAACTCACCAAAGGACTCCGAGGGAATTTGGTCTAGCTGGAAAGCTGAAAATCCAACGCAGGCCTGAGGCTGGAGATGCTGAACATGATCTGGTCCGATGCCCTCCATGCCCGTCTCAGGAATACGCTCAATTTGCTCGGCGCGTAGTCCTTCCATAGCGTCCGGGGCAAGGAGAGTGGAGTTTCCGTCAATCATGATGCCGTCACCCTGCATATGTGTTTCGTTACCGTCAAAAACAATAGTTGAAGCCCCATCACAAACAATCCCCTCACAAGCCTCGGGTGGAAAGCAGGCGACCTGACTCGCGTCAAAGGCCTGCATACAATCGCCGGGGAGATTACGCATATCCTCGGCGTGAAAACCCTGACAGGCGTGGTTGGGGATATTCTCGATATGCTCGGGTTTGAACTCCTCGAAGCATTCATGGGGCATGTGATGGATATGGTCCGGATGAAAACCCTCACAGGCGGGTCCTGGCAGATGCTCAAAACATTCAGGTGCCATGACCTCACAGCAAATGGGATCCACATGCTCAAACTGATCGGCGCTCATGCCGGCAAAACAGTCTGCGGGCAGTTCCCCAAATTGTGAAGGTCGAAAATGCTCAAAGCAGTCTCCATCAATATTTGCGATCTGCTCGGGTCCAAACCCATGACAGGCATCCGGGCTTAGATAATCAATATGATGAGGATCAAAGCCCTCACAGCACTCCGCTGGTATTTGCTGAATCTGCTCGGGCTGAAACCCTTCACAGCAATGGCCTGGCATATGCTCGATATGCTCGGCCTTGATATGCTCAAAGCACTCATTTGGCAGATGTTCCACATGAGCCGCCTCAAAGCCCTCACAGCAATCAGCGGGGAAGTGCTGGAAGACATCGGGTCGGAATCCTTCACAGGACGCCGGTGGAATCTCATGAATCTGCTCGGGGCGGAACTGCTCGCAGCACTCATCGGTGAAATGCTCGATATGCTCCGGTGTGCAACCCTGAAAACAATCATCAGGCATCATGGGCACACACTCAGGGCGGATATGATCAAAGCACTCCGGCTTGATATTTTCCACCATATCGGCATGCATAACCCCATGGCAAGGCTCATTGAGATGATGCATAAAATCATCGGGACATTTTACAAAGTCTACGGGAGCCATCTCCGCGAATTGGGCGGGGTGAGCATTGGCAAACCAAGGCGGATCGATTACCTCCGGCAATGCAATGAAATCCGTTCCCTCGAAGTTGGGCTGCCATTCGCCATCCACCAGATCAAAGCAAGGGGTAGCCGGTAGAGCATCTGCGGCTTCAGGGCTAAAATTGCTGAGCTGATCCGGGCTTAGCATCTGCACACACTCTTCACTGAGTCCAGGCACGGCGTCTGGACCGAGGGTGGTACAGCAATCCGGGGTGAGGTTTACAATTTGCTCAGGGCTAAGTCCCTTGCATTGATCCTCGCCGAATTGATCGGTGTGATCCGGGGTAAAACCTGCAATGCTATGCGCTGGCATCTGCGCAATGGCTTCAGTAGGAATATGAGCCACTGCAGCCGGGGGTACCGCCTCAATCTGATCAGGCCCGAACTCCTGGAAAAACTCGGGCTTGCAGCTTTCGATATTCTCCGGGGTACAGCATTGCTCCACAAATTCCGGGCTGAAATGTCCGGCTTGTGCCGGAGAGACATGCTCCACAAATTCTGTCGGGATAGGATGATAATCGTTATTGATAATAACGCCGGCCTCATCAGGACCCGCTGGACGATCACTCTGATTCACATTGACCGCGGCCTCACCATCACCGGTTGCCATCTCACCAATGTCCACATTGAGGGTGATGGTTCCGTTGCCATTATCCACCACCGACTCAATGGGCCAGGAGTTAATGGTGTAGCTACCATCCCCGTTGTCTGTAGCCTCAGGGGGAATCCCCCCTTCCCAGGTGCCTACCATCTCAGATGGAACTAGAAAGGAGCTGGTCTGATAATCAACCGCATCCACAGGAATGGGCAGGGTCCAGGCACTGTCTGCCGGGTTATCACCGTTATAATCCAGTCCCCAGGCCGGTTCTCCGTTGGGGCCTTCCTCGGCACCCTCAAAAAGCGGCTTTATGAATTCATTGACATAGCCCTCAGGGTGTGGGGGTGGCACATCACCGAGATCGGCATGAAAGCCCTCACAGGCTGCCGGGTCTACCTCTTCCATGCACTCGGGGCTGATCTCACAGATAGAATCTGGACTCATATTCTCAAAATGATGGGCTTCAAAACCTTGAAAGCACTCGGGCTTGAGGTTTTCAATAAACTCAGGCTTGATTCCATCACAGCAGGTGGGGTCAAGGTGGTGAATATGCTCTGGAGTAAAACCCTTTACTGCATCTACATTCATATGAGCCAGATGGGCGCTCTCGAAGCCTTCACAAGCAATAGGCTTCATTTGCTCGATTTGCTCGGCTTTAATCTCAGAGAAGGAATCTCCCGGGCAATTCGCGACATGTTCAGCGCTAAAACCTGCGCAGGTATCCGAGGGGATGTTAGCCATACACCCGGCATCCATGCCCTGCATGGCGGCCGGATCAATCATGGAGATCTGATCGGCAGTAAAACCGGGGAAAGCTTCCTCGGGTAAATTACTGATGATATCTGCGTCAAAAACCTCTGCCGTAACCGGATCAAAGGCATTGACCTGATCGGGTCCCATTTGCTCAAAGGCTTCCTCGGGAATTTGTGCGCACTGTAGGGGTTCGATGGCCCCTACCGTATCCGTTGAAAGCTCTGCCATCTGCTCGGGCTTGAATCCTTCGCAGGCATCCGGGTCTAATTGTACGAACTGCTCTGGACTCATCTGCCCCATAGCCTCGGGGCCAACTTCAGCGATTTGTCCCGCTTCAAAGCCTGAAATGGCCTGGGGCTCGATTTTATCCATCTGCTCCGGGGTGATCTCGCTACAGCAACTCTCAGGGATGGATTCAACATGAGCGGCGCTCAGTCCGGGACAGGCCTCCGGGGCCATATTTGCCATCAAGTCAGGCTGGAGGTTTTCAATAGATTCTGGGTTGAAATGTTCGATATGCGCCTCATTGAAGCCTGAGAAAGCGTCTGGATTCATACCTCCAAGCTGGTCTCCACTAAACCCTTCCGTAGCCTGGGGATGCATCTCAGAGAATTGTTCTCCGCTGAATCCACCCATGGAATCAGGATTTAAACTCTCCACCTGATAAGGGCTCATGCCCCCCATGGCATCCGTGGGTATTTGGCCGCATTGATCGGCATTCAGCCCTTCAATGACATCGTTGGGACAAGCGGAGAATTGATCAGCATTGATCTGGCTGAAATCAGCTGCATTCCAGTCCATGCCAGCCGTATCAACGGGACCGGCTACATCCCCCACAGGCTCTACGTGATGGACCTCGTCAACGGGCCCCGCAGTATCCATAGCTTCAGCCATTCCAGGATCGGCCGCGAGGCCGGGCACCATGGCCGGCGCAATACGCTCCTCTAGCTTTTGGACCTTCAGGCCTCCAAGTTTTCTTTTTCCTTTTGACACGGGTGTCTCCTTATGCAAAGGGTTGTTACAGGGTAAAGCCTGGCTACTTCTAAACTTTCGACCCGGAGAGAATCCTCCCATGATTTCCCCAGGTGGCAATCCATTTTCCTTCAGGAAAAAAGAAGATGTCAAATACTACTTAAAGTTTTTTAGCGTGTGGAAGACCGGATTTAAAAAACCTTGAATAAGGTATACATATTTGTCTATCTAAGGGTAGAAATTGTTAGAAGTACGCTAGTGGTAAACTTGTCAATCCCTAAATCTAAGATTTTTGTCTAACTTCTAGTTCCCTCTTTTTCTCTCATATTCTTCTCTGGCTTCTGGACTGAGGATCTCGATTTGCTCTTTGCTGAAAGCCTTTAAGGATTTGAGTTGTAGATGGTGGATCTGGTCGGGCGTAATCCCGAAACAAGCTTCAGGCTTTAAATTCTCAATACGACTGGGACTGAAAATAGAAAAGACTTCGGGTTTGAGATACATGACCTGATTTTCCAGTAGACCTGAAATAGACCGACGGGAAACTGAGGCGACTTGCTCGGGACTTAGACTCTCAATGGCTGAAAAATCCAGATGAGAAATCTGCTCGGAACTAAGGACCTGGAAGCACTCAGGCGCCAGGAGACAAACATGCCCCCCTTCAAGACCACGAAAACTGAGCGCAGGTAAAGCAGAAATCTGATCTGGACGGATGAGGGCCAGAACATCGGAGGGAATATGGTTTATCTGTGTTGCCGTAAACACTTGGAAGACTTCAGGTTCCAGACTTTGAATCATCCCCGCACTCAAAGTTTCAAAAACCTCTGGATCGAGATGCTCCAAACCCCTGGTGCTGAGATATTTCATGGACGAAGCCGGTAGGCGCTCAAAATTTTGGGGGTGGAAACCGGCATGTGCTATAGGAGGCAGTACCTTGAACCCATGTCTGGGAAAACGTGTGAGCCGATCACCGGGAATGCGGGCCAATTGCCCTGGATGCGCTTTTGAGAGTAGCTTGGAATTTTTTTCATAGCGAAAATCCAAAATATCTTCAAATTTGGACTGGGTTTTAGAGAGTCCTGCTGAACCTTGAAAAAGAGGCTCATTTTTCAAGGAGTTGAGCTGCGCCTTTGAGAATCTTGCAAGCTGGTCTGGGGTGAGTATCTCTATGACTTCTACACAAAGACTTCCAAGGGCTGAAGGGTTAACGCCTTTAAAGCAGATAGGGCGCAGATGGCAGATCTGTTCGCACGAGAAGGCGCCCCATTGATCTTTGCCAAGTTCTCGAGTCTGCGAAGGGTTGAAACCGTGAATCGCCGAGGGCCGTAAGGCCTTTAGCATGGCTGGAGTTAGGTTTTTTACAGCCTTGTCAGGTATAGCCGCAATCTGGAAGTCCTCAAAACATGACCAAAACTCAGGGTGGATCTCGCAAATATTTTGCGCATTGAACGCGGCTTTGATCAGTTCAGGGCTTAGAGACTGAATTTGATTGATCCCAAGCTCGGAAAGAAAGCCAGACTCAAGTGTTAGACCAGTTTTTAAAATTTGCCATTCTTCGTGAGGCAAAAGCCTGGAAAAATGAATCGCACCCAGTGATTCTGGCCGGATCCAGGCCGCTGCTTGGGCCGGTATAGCAGCCACAGTGGAAGGTAAAAGGGCATCGAGTTGGCTAGGAAGAAATGCTTGAAAGCGTTTAGGAGGGATTTTTGCAATTTGCTCGGACCTCAGGTGAGCTAGTGCGCAAGGCCTGATTTTCTGAATCAACCTCGGCTCAATCTCCTCAAAATCATTGTCAGCAAGTGCCAAGATCCACTCACGATTAAAAGCACCACGATCTTTCAATTTTGAATTCATCTTTCAAATCCTTCTTCAAAACTTTCGTGTTTTTCGTGGTTAAACTTCCTCACTTCCCTTCAAAATTCGCTTTGCGTTTCTCTAGAAAGGCGGCTGTACCTTCGCTTTTATCTTGAGTAGAACAGACAAGTCCAAACTCGGCGGATTCAACTGCAAGGGCAGAAGCCAGGTCCAGGTTTTTACCAAGGTTGATTGAGCGCTTGGCAGCTTGGACGGCCAGCGGAGCTCGACTCGAAATAGTCTTTGCAATGGACATGACCTCGTTCATGAGATCCTCGGGCTCAAAGACCCGATTCACCAATCCTATTTCAACGGCCCGCTGTGCGCTGATCATATCCCCTGTAAATACCAATTCACGCGCCATGCCTTCGCCGATAATGCGTGTTAACCTTTGAGTCCCACCATAGCCTGGAATAAGTCCCAGAGATACTTCCGGCAATCCCAGTTTTGCCTTAGAGCTGGCAAACCTAAAATCGCAGGCCAGGGCGACCTCAAGCCCGCCTCCCAGAGCAAACCCATGAATGGCAGCAATGACCGGAACAGGAAATTGATCCAGGGCCTGCATAAAGGACTGACCAAAACCTGAAAGTTCGCGGCCGCGCGATTGATTTGCAGAACTTAGCTCACCAATATCGGCTCCAGCGATAAAGGCTTTGGGACCCTTCCCTGTGAGAATCAGTACCTTTAAGTTTTTTTGGTTTCTGTATTCTTGCAGAAATTGCAGTCCTTCAACAATCAGTTCATGGTTGAGAGCGTTGAGAACTTTCTCTCTGGAAAAGCTTAGAACCCCAATTCCGTCATTTAGTTTAAATTCAAAATTTTTCATTCTTCCTCACTTATTCTCAGAGTGCTTAAACAGTTTCAAGACTTCTTTTAGGGCGGATTTGACTTCCAGATCTTGGGGTAGGACCCAGGTGAGATAAAAAGAGCGCTGATCTCTTAAACCTACAAGAACCCATAGAAGCTCTGGATTTCCCCGCCTTAGAATTGGAAAAGCATCGTAACACAGGTTTTGAGAAAATTTTGGACTGAAATGAGATTTAGGGCGGTACTTAAATGCAGTCTGAGGAGAAAAATCCGCCCTGTCCCAATCCACCGGTGACTTATCAAGCAGAACTTGAAAAAAACCTCTAAAAAGATCTTCAGAGCTGGGAATAATTGTAGGGAAAAACGGTAGATTAGAGAAAAAGAAATGGCTTGGAGAGCCGAGTAGCTTGCCCTCCCAATGCTTGAGCCCCCCTTCATCGGTATGGATCAGATTCCACTGTCCCCTAGGGAAGTCCGGAATGCTTGGTTTTTCTGCTGCCTGAAAAGAGGCACTGCCATGCAGTGTCAAAAACAGAATACAGAAGATGATTCTACTCAACGTTTTAACTTTGATGATCCTATTCATCAAGAAACTTCACGCCTGTGAGCTTTGCGAAGCATTTGAAGAAACCTCGTCGAGAAGATGAGTTTTTTCACGCACCTTGACTTCACAGATGATATTAGAGATAAAATCCGGATCATCAAAGTGATGCGTGGCCGCCGAAAGGGTTACATAATCATCGCCGTTTTTGGATAAGAGAATTCCGTTGAGAATGAATTCGCCGTTTACGATCTCACTGAATACACCCAGTGGGACCGATAAACCGCCGTTTAAGGCCTCGAGCAGCTCTCTTTCAAAGCGCATGCAGACCTCAAGCTCATCATGGCTTATCTTATTCATCAGCTTGAGATTTTCACGTTTGTTGTGTACCAGGGCAGCGATACAGCCCTGTCCTGAACCAGGATGAAAATAGCGTTCCGGGAGTGGAGAGATTGTCAGATCATCGGAAACCCCAAGCTCAAAGATTTCAAGATCACTGCCCCCCACGCAAAATCCTTCAAGATCCTGTTTTTGGACCTGATCTAATGCAGAAGCCGGGCTTCCCTCAAAAACTGTGACTTGCAGACTGGAATTAAGGTGTAGCAATTGTGCTCTGCGACGCGCAGTCCGAGTGGCTATGCGAGCGCCTGAGGGCAGATTTTCCAAACTGGATGTACCCAGATCAGACCTTAAAACCAAAATATCCGTACGTGAAGCTACGGGGACATAGGCTCCGGGACAAATCCTTTCTGGTAATTTGAGGGGAAGTTCCTCTAAGTCGCAGATCAGGGCATCCAGTTCGGTTTCAGTCGAGAAATTCTGAAGAATGGTGGCAAGTTTAGGGGGGCTCAGGGTCTGAATTTCAACCGGGCGTTTTTGAGCCCCCTCCAAAAGCTTTTGGACAGGTCCTGCCCGCCACTTGTCTTTGGGCGTATCCAAAAATCCTAATTTAATTGGCTGTAAATCCATTGCAAATCCTTCCGGGTCAGGGTTGCCGCACCCAATTTTGCCACAACAAGTCCGGCACCATAATTGGCCAGTTTAGCGGCCCTGGCATAATCCAGTCCCAGGCAAAGTCCTGTGGTTAGTATTGAAATAACTGTATCGCCAGCTCCCGTAACATCAAAGACCTCGCGGGCTTCTGTGTCAACCCAGAGCGGGGCCTGGTCCGTGAAAAGAACCATTCCTTGACTACCAAGTGTAATCAGTAGCGCTTCTAGTTCGAGCGTCTCACGCAACTGCTGCCCTTTCGACAGGAGAAGCTCTTTGGAGTTTAAGTCCAGGCTTAGAGCGGTTTCTGCCTCCATACGGTTTGGGGTGGAAATGGAAAAACCACGGTAGCGGCTAAAATTTCGGTGTTTGGGATCCACCGCCACGATACGAGGTGAAGCCTTCTGCAAAGAACGAAGACCGTCCAAAAACTCGGGGCTGAGCGTGCCTTTGCCGTAATCGCTGAGAATGCAGGCATCATAGTTTGACCAAAGGTTTTCCAGCTTTTGCAGAAGTTGCTGCGCTACCCCGGATGACATCGGCTGAACATTTTCGCGATCCACCCTTACAATTTGCTGCTGACCCGCGACAATACGGGTTTTAATGGTTGTAGAGCGCAATGGGGAAGCATCCAAAAGCTCCGTATCGATTCCTCTCTCTTCCATCAGTTCGGTTAGATGTGATCCACCAGAATCGTTTCCAATCAAAGCCATAACATGGGTTTCAATGCCCATAGACACAAGATTATTAGCCACATTGGCCGCACCACCGAGTAGAGAGGACTCCTGGGTTACTCTAAGAACAGGTACTGGCGCTTCAGGAGAAATACGGTTCACGTCTCCTCGAACATAGCGATCCAGCATAATATCCCCGATTACGAGGATTTTACGTGAATTTAAAACGTCCAGGTCAGAGCTCATATAATTTAGGTGAATCAAACACAGGGGTGCCCATTTTATCGTGATTCCAACAAGAATGCCAAGGGGAAGAAAACTATGAAACCACAAAAAACATGAAAGGCAGGAAAGGTTTGGGAGAAAAGTACCAGGAATCAGAGGGAGATAAGGAGAAGGAACTATCGGAACTATCGGAACTAAAGGAATCATCGGAATGGGGAGTCAAATTACGTCATCCCACGGCTTGACCGGGGGGTCCATCTTTTCTTCTCTTTCTCCTGACTCCTCCATTCCATTGTTCCCATTGATTCTATTGGTTCTTCTTGTCTTTAACTTCCTATAGTTCTGTAGTTCCGATAGTTCTTCTAGTTCCTTCTTTTCAACCTTTCGTGACTTTCGTGGTTAAACCTCTTTTCTTCAATAATCCTGGATCACTCCGTGATTTGCGGTTGCCCAATAGGTTATATTGCGCCCTTGATGGAGATTCATCCCCTGTTTCAGGTGGATTTTAGGAAGGATTTATCCATGAAGAAACTGATTATGGCCTATTCGGGCGGGCTTGATACTACTTATTGCCTGCTCTATCTCAAGGCCCAGGGTTACCAGATCATTACCGCTACGATAAATACCGGCGGGTTTTCTTCTCAAGAGCTCGAAGAAATTGAATCTAAAGCTTATCGACTGGGGGCGAAGGAGCATATCACCATTGATGGACGTGATGTTCTCTGGAATTATGCCAAGTACATTATCAAAGGTGAGGTTCTGCGAGGTGGAGTTTATCCAATCTGTGTGGCCCCTGAGCGTTGCGCCATAGTGCCTGAGTTGGTCAAGTTGGCTCGCGATAAAGACACAGAAGTTTTTGCGCATGGATCAACCGGAGCAGGCGGGGATCAGGTGCGTTTTGATAATGCCCTCAAGGCTCTGATGCCACAGGCTCAAATCATTACCCCCATCCGTGACCAGGGGCTGACAAGGACTCAAACCGCTGCCTACCTTGCCGAGTACGGCCATCCCGTGGATCTTTCCGTTAAAGATTATTCCATCAATATAGGATTACTGGGAACCTCTATCGGGGGTAAAGAAACCCTGGACACCCATGAACCTCTACCCGATGAGGCTTTTCCATCGGTACGACCCCTGGACAAGACCCCTTCCAACCCCGAGACTCTCAGCCTTCGTTTTGAGCGGGGTGTACCCGTCGCGCTAGACGCTAAGGAGAGCGGCTATGAAATTCTTCAAAAACTAAGTCAGATCGGTGCCCGACATGGATTTGGCAAAAACTACCATATTGGGACTTCTCTCCTTGGGGTTCCTGCACGTCTGGGTTTCGAGGCCCCCGGCATGTTGGCTCTTATAGCCGCGCATCAAAATCTGGCCAAGGTCGTTTTAACGCGTGATGAGCTGGCTTTTCTCAAGCAGGTTGGTGATCTCTGGGGTGAGCTGATTCATGCAGGAAGGTTCTATCATCCTGTCGCCAAAGCTTATGAAGCCGCCTTGGATGTTGTCAACCAACGGCTGTGTGGAGAGGCTAAGATTCAATTTCATAAAGGCCATCTCAACCCCATCTCGGTGATCAGTTCATCCAGTCGTTTTGATGCAAGCCGAGCCAAATACGGTGAGGAGATCAATATTGATGGCAAGGCTATGGCTCAGATCTCTCAGGTCTTTGATCAGGATGGTATCTGGGCCGCCCAACAAATAGTGAAATCTAAGGTCGAGACTTCGTGAGACATTTTATCAGTGGTTGTGAGCTATCAAAGCAAGAGTTACTAGCTCTGGTTGATAAAGCTCTGGCCATAAAGCGCGCAAAGATCCCGGTGCCCCAGCACCCCGGAGCCATCTTTACCATGCTTTTTGGTAGTCCCTCATTGAGAACCCGTCTTTCCTGCGGTTCAGGAATCATGAAAATGGGAGGTCATGCCCATGTATTAGGCCTGGGTGATGCCTGGGTTCTAGAGCATGAGCAAGGCGCTGTCATGGATGGAATCAAACAAGAGCATATCAAAGAAGCCGCACCCGTGATTTCCGGCTACAGTGATTTAATCGGTTTACGTCTGGCCACGCGCACGGTGGCTGCACCCGATAGCTGGGAGTCCTACAAACGGGCAGATGATTTCTACACAGCGCTTGTTCAGTATGCCACGGTTCCTATGATCAATCTGGAATCCAATCTTTATCATCCCTGTCAGGGGTTGGCCGATTTAGTGACGATCAAGGAATTTAAAGGTGGGTTTAAAAATAAGAAACTGGCCTTAACCTGGGCACCTCACCCCAAGGCGCTTCCCCTGGCTACACCGCATTCCCAGATTCTTATGCCGGCACTGGCAGGAATGGAGGTTAGTCTGGCCCATCCCCCCGGATTTGATCTGGCGGATGAGGTCTTTGATCTTGTGGGCCAACATGCTCAAAAATTCACCGTCACTCATGACCAGGAAGAAGCCCTGCAAGATGCTGATGTGGTCATTGCTAAAAGCTGGGCCGGAGAGGACTTTTTCATTGGCCAGGAGATTGGCTATGTAAAAGCCTACCCACAGTGGAAAATGACCAAGAAAAAAATGAGCAAGACACGTGATGGAATTTTCATGCATTGTTTGCCCATTCGCAGAAATGTAGTGGCCAGTGATGATCTTTTGGATAGTCCCAGAGCACGTCACCTACAAGAGGCTCAAAATAGAATGTGGGCTCAGATTGCATTGATCGATTTTTTACTCCAGCAAAGGAACCTGGCATGAGAATCCGTCTTGATAAAATTTCAGCGGTCACCAAAAATCTCCGTCTGGATTATCAGGTGGATCTATCCGAGGATATTGTTTGCGAGCAGGGAGCTGTTTTAGCGGCGGAGGTTTTGCACGACAAATCCATTTACAATGATCTCGAGCTTTACTCCGGGCGAGTATCGAGGCTAAAGAAACATGATGTGATCGCAGTCGCTTTAGGTAACCGCATGGCTCTCAAAGGCTTTGTAGGAGAGCTTCCCAAAAGCTTAAGTGTTGAAGATGAAATCCATCTACTCAACCAGGGCGGTGTAGCCGGGGAATGTATCAGCAGTAATATCGCGGAGGTGGGACAGCCTCTACGTCTCAAGGTATTAGGTGCTATCGTGCGCGGCGGCCAGGCCATGAATATAGGTCAAGGCAAGATTTTTGATCAGTCCCCAGCTCTGGATAACTCTGTTCCACTCGTGATTATTAGCGGCACGAGTATGGATTCTGGAAAAACAACCGTGGCAGCCGAAATTATTAAGACCTTTCATCGTTTCGGTCTAAAGCTGGGAGGATCAAAGCTCACCGGTGTAGGGGCTTTGAGAGATATCTATAAAATGACTGATTTTGGGGTACACCAAGCCGTATCCTTTCTGGATGCCGGGATCTCCTCAACCGCGAGTCTAGCCGATGAGACCGTCGTAGGGGTTGCCAGAGGCGCCATCAACTTCCTGGCACTACAAGGTCCTGACGCAATCATCATTGAATTCGGGGATGGGGTGCTTGGAAAATATGGGGTGCGAGCCATTCTTTCGGACCCCGGTATTCAGCGCAATGTGAAACTGCATGTGGGTTGTGCCAGCGATCCTGCGGGGGCTTTAAAACTGGCTGAGGAGTGTCAGGACATCGGACTGCCCCTCAATCTCATGAGCGGCCCCATTACCGACAATCTTGTGGGACAAAGTATTATTGATGAAGAGATCAATATCCCCTCTTTTAATGCGTTTAACCCCGATCATGAACAACTCGTAAAGGTACTGGCACAATGGAACGGCGCAAAATAGCCATCGCCGGGCTCACCGGCTATACGGGAATGGAACTCCTGCGTATCCTGCGCCATCACCCGCGAGTTGAGCTAGCCCATCTTCTGGTCCGACAAGCGGAGTCTCCTGCTCTGGAGAGCTTTGCTCCGCATCTCTCTCATACGGGACTCTCTGTCAGCTCTATTGAGCCTGAAAGTATCGCTCATGAATGTGACGCCCTATTTTTAGCCCTGCCCCATGGTGTGAGCCAGCATTCCATGGCCACGCTTATAAACCAGTGTCGCGTCATTGATCTCTCTGCTGATTTTCGCATCCAAGATGCCAGTCTCTATGAGACGTTTTATGGCACTCATAGCTGTCCCGAACTTCTACCTTCATTTACTTATGGGCTCCCGGAATTTTACAGACCAAGAATTAAAGAGGCGGATCATGTAGCCAACCCAGGCTGTTTTGCCTTGCTATGTCAGACCCTTCTCTATCCCCTGCGCGATTGTATAGATCAGGTGGATATCATGGCCGTTACCGGCTCATCAGGATCGGGCAAGGGCCTGTCTGCCAAAACTCACCACCCTGCGCGTCATCATAATCTTCGCAGTTACTCAATTAATCAGCACCGCCATCAGGCAGAAATCCTCCAATCTATCGGGTTACGGCCTGAACAACTTAATTTTGTGCCAACTTCAGGCGCTTTTGTTCGCGGGATTTTTGCTACAGCGTTTCTAAAGCTGAGTCAGGTCGTGACGGAGCAGGAGCTTCAACAACGTTTTGAGCGTGCCTACGGGGATGAGCCCTTTATTCGCTTGTGTCAGCAACCCATAGAATTGTCCCATATCGTCGGCAGCAATTTTCTTGATTTAAGCTTTAGCCCTGGAGCGTCAGGCAGTCTTGTTATTCAAGGAGCACTCGACAATATGGTTAAGGGGGCCGCCGGTAACGCCGTACAAAATTTCAATTTAATGTTTGGATTCCCTGAAACCATGGGACTGGAAACCCTCGACCCTCTTTTTCCTTAGAACCGGGAGTAGATCACGTGTTAAAAATTGCCAAAAAATTTCTCTACAGAACAAAATTTCAAGATAGTGTCTTTGTTTTAAAGCTTAGCGGTCAGCTCGTCGCTAAAAAGGAGATCCTGGAAAATATTTTGCGCGATATTAAAACACTGACGACCGAAGGGGTCCGTGTCATTGTCGTTTACGGGGGTGGGGTTCCTATGGATGAAGCCGCCGCGGCCATTTCGCATGTCCCCACAAAGGTAGAGGGTCGACGAGTTACGACCGAGGTTGATTTGGAACTTGCCAGACAGGTGATGGTGGGAGATCTAAGTTTTAGAATCCTTAGCGCCTTGCAAAAAGCAGGTCTCAAAGGACTTTGCTTGAACGCTCTACCGGCTCATTTGGCGGATGTTGTTTTGCGCCCCAAAGAACCCGTTGATTTTGGCTTTGTTGGCGATATTAATAGCTTGCACCCCAAGCGTCTCCGACAGATTTTACAGACGAATGCGACCCTGTTCATCCCCGCGCTTGCTGTGACTCAAGCTGGTGAGCTGGTCAATATCAATGCAGATACCATCGCTACGGAATTGGCCATCGCCCTGCAAGTTGCCAAACTCGTGTTTTTTACGGATGTGGACGGTGTTATGGACCATCAAAAACTGCTCTCAGTCATCACGGCAGACGAGATTGATCGGCTGGTTGGGGACGGCATTGCCAAAGGGGGTATGAGCGTTAAGCTCGCGAATGCGAAAAAGGCGATTTTAGAGGGAGTTTCACGCGTACATATTCTAAATGGAACCAGACCTGGCGTCTTACACGATGAGGTTATTACCCCCAAAGGACGTGGGACCATGGTCGTTTCCAATCAAGAATTTTCCACCTATCAAAATGAAGTTCACCTGATCAATCAATGAGTTTTGAATCGGTTCAGATATCTGGAGTAGAACCGGGACCAAGAGTCTTGATCCTGGGCGCAACGCATGGAAACGAACGGCTTGGAGTGGAGATTCTGCAAGCTCTGCGCAGCGATCTTTCCAAGACCGACCTACGCGGAACCCTCACTCTGGTTATGGGTAATCCAGAGGCTTACCAAAAAAATCTACGCTATCTAGATACCGATCTAAATCGACTTGCGAGTAAGGAGCAGATTTCCACCGTTCGTGCTCTTGATCCCTCGCAAAGAAACCGTGAAGAAAAAAGAATACTAGAGCTGGTTCCCTTCATCAGGGACAGTGACTATATGCTGGATATTCATTGCACAATTCGCCCGTCCAAGCCCTTTGTATTTTGCGCGAATACCTCCAGGCATTTGGAACTGGCAGGGCTTTTTGAAGACTGCCCCATGGTAGGCCTTGGAATTTCCGATGTGGCTCTTTCCACAGGCACGGATTTTCTGGCTGATTCTCTGGGAAGCCTGGGACATACCCTTGAAGCAGGGTGGCTTGAAGATCAGGGGTTTTTTGAAAAAACATACGGCTATGTCAAAACCTACCTCTCCTATCTAGGTTGTCTCTTAGGAAACGAACCAAAACCCATGAGCCACGCTGTTTCGCAACGCTATATCATCTACGAAGAGATCAAGGCCTTCTCATCCGCTTTCGAATTTTGCTTACCTGAGATAGAAAACTTTGGCTTCTTACCCGCTGGAACAATCTATGCACGCGATGAAAACAAGAGCTTTCGAGTCGAGCGTGATAGCTATTTGATTTTCCCAAAAACCGATTTCGCGCCAGGTAAAACCGCAGTTAATCTGGCTGTTTTAGAAGAGGAGAAAACCCTATGAGTCGTCCCAAACATCTCTGGGAAAAAGAATCCACCCGCTTAAACCCTGCTGTACACGCTTATATTATTGACCCTAACCTTGAAGCGGATCACAATCTTTTGCCCTATGATATTCGAGCTTCGATTGCACATGTTGAGGGGCTTGAATCCGTAGGACTTCTAAACAAAGATGAACTTAAAGAGATTCAAGAAGCTTTGCTTAGTATTCAAAAAGACTTTGAGGCCGGGGACTTTAGCTTAGACCCTGCTTTTGAGGATGTGCATAGCGCCATTGAAAACGCCCTCGTGGAGCGCGTGGGAGATCTGGGAAAGCGCATTCACGTTGGTCGCTCAAGAAATGATCAGGTGCTGGTGGCCATGCGGCTTTTCACCAAGGAATCTCTGTCTAAAATAGCGGGGTCCATCTTGGTTCTAGCGCGAACCTTGCTTGACTTCGCACGTACACATCAAGCCGTACCCATGCCGGGCTACACCCATATGCAAAAGGCTATGCCCTCAAGCGTGGGCCAATGGGCCGCCTGCTTTGTTGAGGCCCTGCTCAATGATCGTGATTTGGTGGAGACAGCTTTTCGCTTGAATGATCAAAACCCACTGGGATCTGCCGCTGGATTTGGGACTGGAGTTCCCCTCAATCGCGATTTCACGACTGAAAAGCTGGGGTTTTCAACAACCCAGGTCAACCCCATGTTCTCGCAGCTCAGTCGCAGCAAGTTTGAAAGCTTTACACTCTCTACCCTGGTGCAGGTGATGTTGAGTTTAGATAAAATCGCCAATGACCTGATTATTTTCACCAATCAAGAATTCAATTTCTTCTCGGTAGACCCCAGTCTAACCACAGGTTCAAGCATTATGCCACAAAAGCGTAACCTCGATCTAATGGAGGTCCTAAGGGCCAATACAAGCGTGGTCCTATCTTTGCAAAACCAGGTGCAAACCGTGGGCTTAAACCTCTTATCGGGATACAATAAAGACCTAAAAATCACAAAAAAAGCGCTGATGGAGGGTCTTAAACTAGTGCAGTCCAGCCTTTCAATTACCGAGCTAACCATCGAAAACCTCAGCCCAAATTTAGAGCGACTGACAGAAGCTTGCCAGGACCCAACCCTTTACGCCGCCGACGCAGCTAATAAAAGGGTTATGCAGGGCGAGGCTTTTAGAGATGCTTACCGTGCTATCGGTGATCATTTAGATGCTCTCAAACCTGAAGATCCAAAGCAAAGTATTCAAAGCAAAACCCATCTGGGCTCCACAGGAAATTTAGGATTAGAGCGTCTGGAGAAAAGATGGAAGATGGGGAAGGAACTTGAGAACTAGGAACTATCGGAACTATTGGAATCATCGGAATGGAGAAAAGAGAAGAGGAAACAATAGAATCAATGGTATCAATTGAAACAATGGAATGGAGAAAGCCCACTGCGTCATCCTGGCCCCCACAACCGTCATCCTGAACTTGATTTAGGATCCAGGGATTCAGCCACATGGGACTGTTATGAAAGAGAAGATGGATTCCAGATCGGGGTCTGGAATGACGGGGAATGGTTCCAGGGGCTTTGCCACAGATGGCTATTTAGGCAGGGAGATGGTGTGAAACGAGTTCAGCATGACGATATTTTCTGAAGATCTTTTGATTCCGGTTTACCCCTTTCAGGAGATCGAATTTACTCACGGAGAAGGCTCTCGTCTCTTTGACACCCAGGGCCGTAGTTATCTAGATTTCTCCGCTGGAGTAGCCACTAACTCCCTGGGCTACAACCACCCCGCCCTGGTGGCAGCCATTAGTGATCAAGCCGGGAAATTAATCCATTGTCCTGGCTCATTTCTAAGCTCCTGGCGACTGGAACTAGCCAAAAAACTAAGCGAAAAATCCGGGCTGGATCAAGCCTTTTTTGCAAGCACCGGCGCCGAAGCTAATGAAGCCGCCCTAAAACTGGCCCGAAAATGGGCCAAGGAAACCAAAGCTGAAACCTGCACTGAGGTAATTTGTTTCGAAAACGGCTTTCACGGACGCACGATGGGCACATTGAGCTATTCCGGGCAAAGTGAGCGCCATCAGGCCTTTGCTCCGCTCCTTCAAGGGGTTCAAGTCGCCAAATTCAATAATCTCAAGTCTGTTGGGGATCTGCTATCTAAAGACACTGCCGCCATCATAATCGAGCCCATTCAGGGAGAGGGCGGTATTGTCAAAGCGGACCCAACCTTTTTAACTGGGCTCAGAATTTTGGCGGATCAAGAGAACATAGCGCTCATCTTCGATGAAGTACAAACAGGGATGGGCCGCCTGGGTCGCTGGTTCGGGTTTGAGCACTACGATCTTCAACCGGATATTCTAACTCTCGCCAAGGGGCTCGGTAGTGGCTATCCCATCAGCGCCATGCTAGCCAAAAAGAAGTTTTCCAAGCATTTTACCCCCGGCGATCACGGCACAACCCTCGGAGGCAACCCCCTGGCCTGCCGCGTAGGCTGCACTGTAGTCGAGCAGATGGAAAAAACGGGCTTCATAGAAAATATTCAGGCACGCTCAAAGCAGCTAAAAACGGGCCTAAATCAATACGGTGAAGTACGCGGAGAAGGACTACTCCTGGGCCTGGGACAAAGAACCCCTGTAGCCCAAACCCTGAGCAACCTAAGAAAAGACGGTCTCTTAGCCCTAAAGTGCGGAAAAAACACCCTACGGCTCTGCCCTCCCTTAATCATCACAGAAAAAGAAATAACCCAGGCCCTGGAGATTCTTGGGAAACATCTTTCTTGAATCAAAAATCAGAGGAGTAAATATTTCTGTGTAGTAAATGCCTGTATTCATGCTGATTTCCAAGGTTGAATAAAAATAATTTGAAAATAGTTCTTGACTCTCTAGGAGTCTGTGTTATTCTATCAGGCTTTCAAAAATGACCTGGAAGCAAAGGGAGCTAAACCAGAGGGTGGTAACACTCACTGGTAGGCTCTAAAGGCTAGAATGGCAAGGGTTTGGTCAAAAGCCAGACTCGCCCGGATGCGGGGAATAAAACCTTGAAGGTCAGGACAGGACTCCAGCTTGCTGGAGACACTGAACAAGGCCAGGAAGGTACACTCTGGAAGCAGAGTAAGACCGGCATCTTAGGTGAAACCCATAAAAGCCCATAAGGCTGAAGGAGGAACCGGCCCAGTCAGGGTTTAGAGCAATCTAAATCTCTGAATGCAAGGGACTCCCGGAAAAGGAAAGCGTTGAAGTCTTGAGAGAAGGCAAGGGCGCAATCCTTCTGGAAACAGGAGGGAAAGTTCCGGGGGGGGAAACCTCCAGGAGTCGAAGGTTGAAGACGGAACTGGATTTAAGGACTAGAAGAGATTCGAGTCTGGACATCAAAGGACCGTCTGCGGAAAAGCCTCAGGCCTGTTCAAACAGGATGGAGGTCTCGAAAGTGTTTTTGAGGAGGTAACAAATCAAAATCACCTGAAACGCCGCAGACGGGGGAAATCGTCATGAACCCGCAGGAAGGGTCAGTGTATCCTGGTGACCGGTCTTGAGGTTGGCAACGATCTCAACCGACGGGTTGGATTCAGGGAAGGGAGTGATCCCTCTCCTGGATAGAGACTGGAGGAATCAGGAAACAGCCGGAGGAGAGAAGTCTCTGGAAGGGCGGCCAAGGTTGTAGAAGGATGGTTTTGTCTGAAGCGCAAGCTCAGGACTTAATCAACGGGAATCTGCCAAAGACCGTGGAGGTGTAGGAAACACCAGGACGGGAGTGGAGTGATCCACTAGGCAGGTTTTTAAAGACTTCAAGGACCAGGCAAAACCCTGAGGGATTGAACCGCCGTAAAAGGCGGGGAAGCCAAAGGCTGGGAAAACACTGGGGCTCCGCACTTTGACCAGGTGTTTTTGGAAGTTTATTCTTTGGAATTCGCACGGGGCTTCTAGAGAGCCAGATTCATGTCCGTTGGACGGAATCCTAAAAACTCTTCGGTTAATTCCGAAGAGTTTTTTTTCGTTAGGGATCAAAGGTGCATGAGATACGACGGAACTCATGCTAAAATAACAGGCAATTTGTGAGACGCTATGGATCTTCTAGGCCGTGAAGAGGACCTTCTGGTTCTGAACCAATTTCTTTCCCGCGAACAATCCGGGAAATCTTGTCTTGTACGGACACCACGGAGTCGGTAAATCTTACTTACTTTCCAAGGTAGTAGAAGACAAACTCTTTCCCGACACCCGCGTATTTCTAACGACCATACGCGATCCCCTTGCTCCGGCCCAGGCTTTTTTAAAAGAAATTGTCACCGTGATTCTCTCGGATTTGAGCCCTAAGGAGAAAGAGGGTCTCTTACAGTCCGTGCGTGAGACATTCGGTCCCGGTTTTTCAATTCAGCGCTGGCGTGAATGCTACCGTGATCATTATTTATGCGATGGTTATATCTTTATGCGCATTATTCGCTGTCTGAAAGAGGTATTAGGACAGAAGGTCCTCTTGCTTTTGGACCAGGTAGAATACCTCGGCCCGGAATCCCGCAATCTATTACGTAATGTCGTGGAGTGGAAACCGGAAGGTATCTTTTTTCTTCTCACACTGACGACCTCGGGTCAAGGCAAGGAGTCTATCTCGCAAGAATACGGCTACCAATTCTTTTTTAAGGCCAATTACTATCTTGAGCTTCAACCGATTGCCAATGTTTTCCAGGAGAGCTTTAAACAGGTCTATGGGATTGACAACCCGCCCTCAGATCAACCCTTCATGAGTTGGGCATTACAGCAAAAACGACTTTGGCTGCACTCACATTGCCAATCCGATCAACTCCTAAGACAGTTAAGCTGTTTTCTGGCTCATTTTCCTGCCGGTCTGTCTCATGATAGAAATCCCCGCCTGTCTCAGTATCTTGAGCGCATGAAGTTTCAGCCTCTGCTTAAACAAATTTTCTCTCTTGAAGGCGAACGAATCTCATATGCTCATGCGGAGTTCATAGAGGACATTATTGAAAAGTTTGAGTCTGATTATGACGCACTGCGTGAAGAGGCTTTGGAGTCGCTTGAGCCCGGAAGAGATTTTTCACAACGATTGGTCAAGGAAATTGAAACCTATGGAGTGGCGAGTACTCAGACCCTGGAACTGGCTCAAACCTGCTACCGCGAGACCTGCTCACTCTCAGTACTTTATGATTTATGTGATGCATCCTTGAGTGAAACCTATCCTATAGAGATTAAAAATGAGCTTGAAAGCCATAAGGACTTCAGTGCATTGGGGCTGAGTTTCTCAAAAGCAAGCTTTGAAAAATTTGCCCAGCTATATTCTGAGAAGCTCTCACCGGGAGAGCGCGCTAAATTTCTCCCCAATCTATTTACGGCCTTTAAAAAACATCATCAACTCGACAATTTTATTCTGTGCTTCGTGCGGCCTGAATTTATCCCTCCCGAGCCAGAGATTCTTTTGCGTATAGCCTGGGAAAAACTGCGCCGAGATGACTTACCGCAGGATCAGTTTCTAGAGTCCTTTACAGAGAAACTACCCGAAGAACCTCTCAAGTCCATGAAAAAGATGCTGGCTTATCTGGCGAGTGAGAAAAAGATTGATTCAGAACCCCCGGATCTTAAAGATTATTTTCCTGTTCTGAATGCTTCCATGTGGGCGGCATATCATATGGAACGCGAAGATTACGCTAAAGCTGAAAATGTCCTGCGTGAAGCTGTGCGCTCATGTCTTGAAAACCAGGATTTTCATCTTCTGCCTTATTTATTGACCTTGCTATCGGAGTGTTGTCTACAGCTTGGCGACACCGATCGTCAGCTGAGCTTCTATCGCGAAGCGGTCATTGCTGAGCAGTTCCAGCCTTAGGCCTGCTTTGGAGTCACCCCCTTATGAAAACTTTTGAAAAACTTCAACATTTCTACCTCGATAATGGTTTGGAAGTCATTTTACTACCTGAAGAGGGTCATCGCTTGGTGACCTATCATGTCTGGTATCGGGTGGGTTCACGTTATGAGACGGAGTCAACGCGAGGAATGTCACATTTTATTGAGCATCTTTTCTTTAAAGGAACCGAAAAATACGGGCCTGGGGTCGTGGATCGCAAACTCAATGAAATCGGAGCTTTCAATAACGCGGCAACTTCCAAGGACTACACGTTTTATTATTGTGTGGGAATTCAGGATCGCTTTGAAGAGATGTTTGAGATTCAAACTGAAATGCTTCTCAACCCTGCTTTTGATCCCGGTGAAATCGAGAAAGAACGTGAAGTGGTCATTGCCGAGATTCACCGGGCCAATGATAACCCCACGCATCAATTCTACTACAAAACCATGCACGGACTTTATGGAGAACACCCCTATGCTCAGCCGGTTCTTGGCTATGAAGATATCATTCGTTCCCTGAGTCCTGCGACCATACGAGATTATTATAATTGTCATTATCACCCCTCGAATATGACCGTGGTAATTGTTGGAGCCTTCAATGCCAATCAGGCACGCGAACTTGTAGAATCTTCGTTTGGCTCACTTAAGGCCAGTACAGACTACGAGGCTCGAGGGGTTGTTCCCCTGGTTCAGTCTCCTGGAAAAGAACTGTTTTATGCTCCTACCCAACGAAACTACTCAGGACAAACCTTCTTAGGACCCAGCCGCGAGCAGCCCCAGGATATTCTAGCCCTGGACCTGCTTTCCGCGATTCTCACCGACGGCAAAAGTTCTAGATGGACAAAGCAGTTCAAGGAAGACCTCAATCTTGTGGAATCCATTTCATTTGGCCTGCACACTTCACGTGAACAAAGTCCCGTCAATATTCAGGCTGTAGTCAAAAACGATGAATGGCTCAATTACCATGAGGCTATGGAAGAAGCTCTGGATAAGCTCCGTAAATTCTATGTCACGCGTGAAGAGTTTCATACGGCCAAGGAGTATGAACTGGTCCAAATCGACTATCGTTTCAGAAAATTGACCGACCGTGCTCAAAGCCTTGGATTCTATGCTTCCATGGAGCAGTTATCCCATTGTCTTCAGTATAGAGAACTGGTCAAACATCTTAGAATCGAGGATATCGTTCGTGTCATTGAAAAATACCTGACCTCAAGCCCCGTGGTCACACAAATGCTTCCTGAACATAAGGAAGAGACCGTCTACGTTGAAGAAGAGGAAGGTGCGCACGGTTGTGAATACAGCACTGAGAGTCTGGACGATCAAACTACCCGGGTCGAGTTTAGTTCAGGCTTAAAACTGATCTATCGCCAGGACAAGCATGCTCGTATCGCATCGGCCGATCTTTTCGCCATGAACCTCTCAGAGATCGCCGCCCGCTTTCCTGCCGGCACGGGTCATCTCATGCAAAAACTTCTCTCGAGGGGCACCGCGGCCCTATCTCGTGAACAAATCATGGAAACCATGGATCGACTCGGCGCCCGTTATAGTACGGTTTGCTCAGACGTCCAAACCCGCAAGGACAATTATCGCAACTCTCTTTTAGCCCCCGTAGGAAAGTTTTTTGAGGCTTTTTCCATTTTCTCCAGCTTTTTTACACAGGCAAGTTTTATTGAACGCGAGACCCAGAAATGTCGAGACTCGATTCTCCAGGATATTCAGGCCCTACCTGATTCCCTGTCAAGATTTTGCCTGCATCAGATGATGAAGCATTTTTTTGAGGGCCATCCCTATGGCTCATCCTTTTTAGGAACGGAGCAATCCGTGATCTCCATTACGCGTAAGGATATTGAGGAACTCTACTCGGTCTTTTATAACCCCAGTAACCTATACCTATCTATATCCGGCAGTTTTCCTATCGAAGAGATCATTGAGAAGGTTCATGAAGAATTGAACCGTAATCTCGGAGTTCTCAATGTGGGCTTTAAAGACACCCGCATTCCTCAAAACTTTGCATCACCTTGCCAAGATCAGACAAATATCAGCCTGAACCCCAAAGAACAGGCTTATTTAATGCGTTTATATCTGGTCCCTGGATACCTCCACAAAGATTTTTATAAAGGATTGATCTTAAATGAGATTCTTGGCGGCGGAATGTCGAGCCGCTATTTTCGTAACCTCAGGGATGAGAAAAGCTATGGTTATGAGGTAGGTTCGAGTTTTATTCCCTATATGAACTACGGATTATTTTACTCCTATCTCGGCACAGACCCAAATCGTGTTTCAGACGCCAGCGCGGATTTTCAGTCTGAAATAGAGCAAGTGAAAAACATGCGGGTTAGTGAGGAAGAACTGACTAAGGCCAAGAATCTGATCGCGTCCAGGTATTCCTTTGGCCAGGAGACATTAGCAGATCAGGCCGGAGTTATCGGGAACTATCTTTCAAAAGGCCTGAGCTTCGATTTCTACGAAAGCTTTCTTGCGCGCGTCCAGGAAGTCACGGCCTCGCAGCTGCAAGAGTTTGCCAGGGAACATTTCAAAGCTCCGTTTGAGCAGCGCATCCAGCCCTGTAGCGACTGAAAACACAGGTAAACTCAGAGCCTGATTCTACCGATATTTTCTGTAATGTCTGCTAGCCAAAAGGTGTAGAGGGAGTGAGAGATATGAAGAGCTGGATTATCGCAGGATTTCTGGGAGTTTGTGCATGCTTGACGATTGAGGCTTATCCCTATGCTCTATTTAAGGATATGCGCACCTATTATATCGATGATATTTGGGCTGAAGAGCTGTTTATTGAGCCGGTAAAAAATTTCATCCAGGACGAATTCGCACGCTATGGCTATCGTCATACGTCGGATAAGGATGAGGCCGCCGTACGCATCCATTTGACCATTCATTCTGTTAAAAACAGGGCAAAAGAAATGCGTCCCTTTTTCATCTGGCCGTTGACTGGCAAAAAGCGCGATATCGGCGAGGCGCGAATCTCAGCTCGTGTCATTGATAATGAAACCAACCGCGAAGTCTGGGCAAACTCCATCAAAGGAAAGTCCATTGAAAACCTACTTTTTGCCTGGGTTGAGCGACCCAAGCGGGCGCGCATGAATGCCTTTAAGAAAGCATTGGGTCTTGTATTTGATCCCTACTTCGTGCACGAAATGCCCCTTTTTGATTAGTGGAAAAGCCATCTACACTCAAAAATGGTGTAGAATGCGCTTATGAAAGACTCCCTTCCTGATACCCAGGAGCACACGGATCTTGAGGATGAGGATCAGCCCTTTTATATTAAGATGGCTGAGCATGATCTTAAATTTGAGGATCCGGATTCAGCCCACCCCGAACTTAAGAATATGGCTCTTTGCCTTACCCAATGCAAATGGGGTACGGGTGAAGCCGGTCCGTTGTTGATGGAGCATCTCCTGCTTACTCTCTCTGAGTCTATGTTAAAGCCTCAGGTCATTATTTTGCTCGATAGCGGAATCTATCTTGCAACAAAAAACACCCCGATCAATAGTGTGGCTCCCCTGGAAAACCTGGAAAAAGTCGGTGTGAAAATCTTGATCAGTGAGACCTCCGTTAATCAGTATCAACAGAGAGCCAGTATTCGTGTGGGTGAGATTGTTAAATTCATGGAAATTTCCCGGATTCTTTTAACCGTTGAGAAATTCGTGAATTTCTAGGTGAATTTGATGGGAAAAAATTGTAGAATCCCAGTCATCCCTTTTGGGATCAAAGACTCTTAGCTCAGCTGGTTAGAGCGCTACGTTGACATCGTAGAGGTCAGCGGTTCGAGTCCGCTAGAGTCTATATAACCATAGTCTGGAAGGAAGATAGTCGCAGGACTAGTAGAAATTCTGGGCTATGGTTTCTTTTAATTTTC
>CAZRLV010000002.1:0-29347 GCA_964600955.1 uncultured bacterium | reverse complement strand
GAGTTGTGTAAATGATGTGCGCTTAATATCTGAGGAATTTTGAGTGGCATCCGGGAGAGTCACAGCATCAATGGCGCAACTCGCCGACGGCGGGACGCTCTGAGCCAGAGAGTCAGTACAGGTCCCCAGACTATTTCCTGAACAAACAGCGAAAAGGGAGGTTCCCAGAACCTGGAATATGGCTAATATGTATACGAGCTTCATCAAGTTCAGGGAAAGGGCCGGAGCAATCCGGATCTCCCGCTTTCGGATGAGTCCACCACAGTAAAATGCATTTGCGTCACAGACTCTGCTATGATTGATAGTGAGCGTCAATTTCGCTCAAATACTAACAAAAACCATCGAAAATCCACAACTTTTATATGCTTCGTTTACCACGAGTGATAAAAATTCTGACCCTGGTCTTGCTTCTGCTCATAGTAGGGCTTTGCCACCGCATGGTTTCAGGCCCGGATCTTTTGGTTGAGACCACAGAGGTTGACATTGATTGCAAAGGTTTTCTGGCTCTAAACAAACTCAAGATCCAGGTCTTCAATGACGGCCTCCTCCCACGGCTGACATTTCTTGAGATTCGCTCCCCGGTTCGCGACGACTATCTTTTGTCAGACTTCAAGGTCTTGAGCGAAAAATCCTGGTGGAAAAACAAGCTAGCCCATTGGTTTAATTTTCCAAGGCGTACGGATCAGAGCATCCTCTACCCTTTAATTGTTTTTTCAAATACCCACTCAACCCTTGAGATTCAAATCCAGCAGGTCATTCGAGACGGACTAAGTCTGCCCCGTTTGGATCTGTCCGGTCAAAGGGAAAGTGGGTTGCGTCAGTATCGAATTCAGTTTGACGCGCGCTATAAAAAGGTGCGGGCCGTTTCCGGCGACAAAAATATTGAGGATGCAAACCATCCGCTGGAGTTTTCTATCCCGGCAGAGCAGAAGCCACCCCAATTTGAATGGGATTACACTCGCAGGGTCAATGTTTACGAGTTTATGGGATAAAGCGACCCAAAGGAGACTGGCATGCAGCCCATAGCGATCATTGGCGCCCCTATCGGGATCGGGGCCGGAACCCCAGGAGCCTCTCTGGGGCCTGATGCAATCCGCCTGGCAGGTTTGCATGAAACCCTGACCCGCCTCGGAAGAGATTTTAAGGATTTGGGCAATCTACCCGCCCTGGAAGAACCTTTCCCCCCTAAAGAGTTTGCACAATATAGCGCGCGTTATTTGGATGAAACCGAGGCCTACCTGAAAGCTTTGAAAAAGCAGGTTTTTCTGGCCGCGAGCCAGGGGTTTATTCCTCTTGTTCTTGGGGGCGATCACTCCATTGCCATTGGCTCCCTGGCTGCCATGGCCCAAATCCATGCCAAAAATTCAACCAATACTGGATTAATCTGGTTTGATGCTCATGCCGATGTCAACTCCCCCAACAGCACCCCCTCAGGCAACCTACATGGAATGCCCCTGGCCCTGGCTTTAGGCCGTGGAGAGTCCAGGCTACTTGATCTTTTCGAAGGACATCATTTTTCTCCTGAGCGATCTGTTTTGTTTGGAGTCCGCTCGGTAGACTCTCTGGAGGGTGTCACATTAAAAGACCTGGGAGTGACGGTGATTACCATGAAGGATCTGGATGAGGCTGGAACCCTGCACTGCATCCGCTATGCCATGGAAAAAACCTCCCCGAATGATGAACCCATTCACCTGAGCTTTGATATTGATGGAGTAGACGCCATCAACGCTCCGGGAACTGGCACACCTGTGGAAGGTGGAGTCACTTTACGGGAAGCGCATCTCCTTTTGGAGCTCCTTGCCGAAAAAGGCATCATTGCCAGTATGGATCTGGCCGAAGTTAATCCCCTGCTGGATTTAAAAAATAAAACCGGGACTGCGGCAAAAAACCTAATCGGGTCCGCTTTCGGACAAGTCATTTATTAATAATCGCGGTTCATGCGATAAACAATAGCTAAAACCCTGGCTACAGCCTCGTAGAGTTCCTCTGGAATCTCGGCCCCGATATCCACCTTGGAGAGAACCTCCACCAGATCCGCGTCCTCATGGATATAGACCCCGGCCTCTTCTGCCTTTTTCAAGATGGAATCTGCAATCAGACCCGCCCCTTTAGCCAGAACCTGAGGGGCCTGTTTTTCTTTTCTGCCGCCCTCTTGATCATATTTGAGGGCAACAGCCTTTCTACGTTTTTGAACCATAATCAAGCCTTCATGTCGATTTTCACGGGTTCGCGCTCCTCTTGAAGTGGCATGATTTCGGGAACATCAATAGGAGCCTGACGAACCTGCACTTCCACACGGGTGAACCGGCCAAGATCCATGAGTTCATTCTCAAATTCTAGTGCGGAGGCCTCTAATGTCTTTGCAACCGCGAAATCTGGAGTTCGCAAGTTCAAGGTTAAAACCCCATGATCCATTGAAAAACCAAGCATGAGAGAGCCCAGACGGCTCATTTCCAAATAGATTTCAAGATGATTTGATGATTGATTCTTGCCATGCTTGGAAGCTTCACGCCAGTATTTCAAGACCATCTCATGCAACTGCTCATCCTGGGTGTAAGGAAGCATTAGAATCTGAGGCTGATCTCCGGGGTCCACGGTATTTGCCAGTTTTAAAAGCCCTAAAAAATCCTTTAGCTTCTGGGATAACCTGTTTTTACCCTCTCCTTTTAGAATAGCGACCCAGTCCGCCAAAACCCCTTGACCTCTGGCTAACTGCGACTCCAGGTTCAGTCCACTACGCGAAAAAAATCGCTCAAGTGAGAAACCCTCGGAGTTGAGATCCGGTAAAAAACCCTTCAGGAGCTTCCAGGCAGATTTGGAGCCTCCAGCACTGAACAAATGCTTGAAGCCGCCCTTTTTATCGAGGTAAGACTTGAAAAGCCCCAGGCCTTTACGCTGAATGGGAAGTCCGCGTGAAGCTAAAAAAAGCAGAGAATGTACAGAATTCTCAGAAAGATCGGGAAGCAGCCCTGAAAAGCGCAGAACCTGAGAGAAAAGATCCGGTGTCAAAGGCCGTCCTAACTGCATGGCTTTATACCCGGCCAAAAGGGTCAACTCGCTCTGGGGAATCCCATTCGTTTTCAGAAAAGAGCTAAGATGTGCCCGGCCCGTGACTTGTGAGGCAGAGTTTTTTACCAAGGCCCCCTTTTCAAGCTGAAACTCAAGGCGGCCACGGCGCGAAACCAGCTTACCCTGCACCTCCTGCCCCTCACTTAGATGGGTCCCAGGTGCGAGCCGCATGGGCTTGCCCTTGACTAAAACCACGGCTCCTGTGTCCAGATTTCCGAGAACTTGAGCCCGAATTAGCGCCCCTGGAACAACGCCTCCGAGAGGACCTGAAGAAGAACCAATACTCATAAACAGGCGTTTACAATCTTCACGACCTGTGAAAGTTCTTGGGCTAATCCCATCTGTCGTACACGTTTAACAAAAGCAATCACTTCTGGGGGTTTTAGCCCGCAAAGCTCACGATGCAAAACTTCCTCATCCTCAAGAAGAGCCTTCATGACAGGACGAAAACTTCGACGGTGGCAATCCAAAACCCCCCTTTCGGTGATCGCCGCCATATGCTGGCGAGTTCCATAACCCATATGTCGCTCAAAACCATAACCGGGACGGGCCTCGCCCAGTTGACGCATAAAGTCATCGCGAGTCTCCTTGGCAACAATCGAAGCCGCCATGACGCAAGACTCTTTTGAATCGGCCTTCACTAAAGCCTCGTGCGGGAAAGACAGACCGGGAAGTTTCATGGCGTCGCTAATAAGAAATTCGGGAGAGGTCTTCAGATCTCGCAGGGAATCGAGCATTGCCTGACGCGAAGCCTGAAAAATATTGACTCGGTCGATTTCTCTCTCGCTTACGAAGGCAACTGAAACTGAAACCGCCTTCTCTAAAATCTCTTTTTTGAGCTGAGCCCGTTTTTTAGCCGAGAGCTTTTTGGAATCCTTGAGCCCCTCGATCTGAACCGATCGATCAAAAACCACAGTACACGCTACTACCGGACCTGCCAATGGACCACGCCCACCCTCATCTACCCCACCCACCAACGTGTAAGTCTCAAACAAACGATTTTCCAATTCACCAAGCATAATTTTTAAAAGAAAAAGGGAGCAGAGGAATCAGAGGTAGCAGAGGAATCCAAGGAATGAAGAAAAAATCTTTACGACCGTTTGAGTGGATCCCCCGGTCAAGCCGGAGGATGACAGAAATAGGCGCCGTAGGATAACGGTATTTAGTTTCCCATTCCGCTAATTCCTATAGTTCTGTAATTCCTGATTCCTCCCGTTTCTTCTCCTCTTTCTCCTGACTTCTGGATTCTGTCTCCTCCCCTCCCTTCCCCCTCGTGCTAGAATGATTTCTTCAGGTTAACCATCGAAATAATCACAGGGAGAAACCAAATCATCATGTCCTATTTCAAAGCTGAAGACTACTTTGACATTTTAATCACCGGGAATCAAGTTCGAACTCGCTGTAAGGAACTTGGAGAAACGATCTCAGCACATTATGGAGATGAGCCTGTGGTGGCCGTAGGAATCCTGCGCGGATGCTGTTTTTTTCACGCCACATTACTGCCCTTCATGAGTTCCCCGGTCCTCATTGACTTTATGTTTGTCAGCTCTTACGGCGATGCTCAGGTATCCTCAGGATCGGTCAAAATTGAAAGAGATCTGCAAACTGATATCCGAGGAAAGCATGTACTGCTTATTGATGATATCGTGGATACGGGCTCAACCCTTTCCAGTCTTATGGAAACCCTGAATGTTAGAAAGCCCAAATCTGTGGAGGTCTGCACCATGCTAGATAAGGACGTCCCACGTAAAACCCCGGTGGATGTAAAATTTAGCGCGTTCTCCATCCCCAATCATTTCGTAGTGGGTTTTGGACTGGACTATCGTCAGTGCTTTAGGAATATGGACTTTGTCGGCAAACTTAAGGATGGGATGCAGGGTGGTCTTGATGGGGTTGTCGAGAGGATCCGGCCTAATGGTTAGTCGCCTCCTGGCAAATTGCAGTCCGGCAGGCCATCGTGTTGCCTTGATGGAAGACACACGGCCGGTTGAACTTCATATCGAACAATCCGCTTCGGAGTTTCGCGTCGGTAATATTTTCAAAGGACGCGTGACCAATATCGTCCCGGGAATGGAATGTGCCTTTGTAGACATCGGCGGGACAAGGGATCTATTTCTTCCCATGACAGATGTCAATGTAGGCGAACCGAGACTGGTAGACCCGGACGAGGATGAGAACGGCGCAGAAGATACCCAGCAAAAACCAGATCTCTGCATCTCTGACGTCTTGAAGGTTGGCCAGGAAATCATGGTGCAGATCGTCAAGGAACCGATCAGCACTAAGGGCCCACGGGGCACAACCTACCTCAGTCTTCCAGGTCGTTACCTGGTTTTGATGCCCACAAACACCCATCTGGGAATCTCGAGGAGAATTGAAGACCCCGTCGATATTGCCCGGCTTCAGGAAATCGCCATGGGAATCAAACCCAATCAAATGGGGCTGATCGTGCGCACGGTAGCAGCCGAACAATCGCGCGAAGAACTTCTCTCAGATCTAGACTTCCTGCTAAACCTCTGGGACTCTATTCAAAAAAGAGCCATGCAAAGCCCAACCTCCTCGTTGGTTCATGAGGATTCAGCACTTTTACTAAAAGTTGTCCGAGATTTATTCAATCCGTCCATTGATGAATTCTTGATCGACTCCAAGGAAGAATTTGAGCAAGTTATGAGCTATTGTCGATTCTTCCCCGAGCACCTGCGCAGAAGAATTCATCACTTCTCTGGCAACGTCTTCAAACGCTTCTCTGTAGAAGAAGAGATCCACAAAGCCACGAGCGAAAAAGTCTCGCTTCCTTCAGGGGGCAGTCTCGTCATCCAGGAAACAGAGGCTCTGGTTTCCATTGATGTGAACACGGGTTCCTACACGGGAACCTTCGAACTTGAAGATACGGTATTCAATACCAATGTGGAGGCAGCCCAAGAAGCAGCGCGACAAATGAGACTCAGGAACCTGGGCGGTATCCTGGTGATTGACTTTATTGACATGACAAGCACTGAGCACCGTGAAACGGTCCAAACAGTTCTTGAAGAGGCTTGCGCCAAAGATAAAACCCGTGTGCGAATCCTGCCCATCGATGAGCTGGGCACTTTATCTATGACACGTCAGCGCGTAGGCAAGGCTTTGGGGGCCCTACTTTTGGACCGTTGCCCCTATTGCCGAGGTCGCGGGAAAGTTGGGTCACGCGACTCCATGCGCAACAAAATCTACCGCGAATTAAAGAATCTCTGCTCGTCCAAACACCATTCTGAGGTTGTCCTGGCAACTTGTCACCCTGAAATTGCCTCTTATCTGCTTGAAAGAGACGAGCAAAAATTTAAACGCCTCGAAGAAAAAACCTGTACCAAAATCTTCATCCGCGCAGACTCCTCTCTGCATTACGAGCAGTTCAAATTTTCCCAGGGTGCCAGCGACTAAAGCCACCAGAATAAAGATTCTTTGACTCGACGTAGGACACCCTATATAATGGCGATTCCCAAACCCTCCTGGGGTGTTTTGTGTTCCCTGATTTTGTTCAGGGAGAGGAGTTCTTTGGGGATGAGCGGGTATTCCCGTAGTGAAGTCAGGAGATTGACATGCTGGCAGTGATTGAAACAGGTGGAAAACAATATAAAGTGACCGAGGGTTCTGAGATCTGGGTTGAAAAACTTGAAGGCGATCCGGGAGACGAAGTTGTATTTGACAAAGTGCTGATGATTTCAGGTGATGGAGAGGTCCACACCGGAAAAGAGCTAAAGGCTTCTGTTAAAGGCGAACTACTTCGTCAGGACCGCCGTAAGAAGCTTTTTGTCTTTAAGCAGATCCGACGCAAGCGATATCGACGGACCAAGGGTCATCGTCAGTATTATACATCGGTGCGCATCACGGGAATTACACTGAACTAGATTCCAAGATTCCCATGATTTCTGTAGCTCTGGAATTTGATGGGGAGTTGTTCACCACTCTTCAAGTGGATGGGCACGAAAGTTCGGGTCGTGAAGATGCTCTGGTTTGCAACTCCGTTTCGGTGTTGACCCAGACCTTTGAAGAATCGGTATTAAGGTTGGTAAGCCAGGAAGGATTCTCGGTCGAGAACTCCAAGGGCAGAAGTCGGATGGTCCGGGTTTCAAGTGCCTTGAAGCCCAAAGAGTGTGAAGTCTTGGATCCACTTGTAAGAAATTATCTCGTGGGTATCAAAATGGTAAAGGATCGATTTCAGGGACAAATTAGCCTGAAACTACAGGAATGCCGCTCCTGAGAATAGAATCGCATTAGAGAAGAAGGAGAGCATAATGGCTCATAAAAAAGGTGTAGGAAGTTCATCCAACGGCAGAGACTCCAACCCATGTTATCTGGGAGTGAAAAAAAGCGGGGGCTCTCTCGTCAAAGCTGGTAATATTATTATTCGGCAACGTGGCTCCAAGGTGCATCCAGGAAAAAATGTCGGCATGGGCAAAGACTATACGCTTTTTGCACTAACAGACGGGATCGTTACCTTTGGCAGATACAATCGCACGCAAAAGCTCGTTAGTGTTCTGCCAGAGACCTCTGCCTAGCCACCCTTCGCTAAGTAAGCTGGGCTCAAAGCATTAATGAAGAAATATCTCTCCATTCTTCTAAACCTGATCTTCCCTGGACTGGGCCATTACTATATGGGGAGAAAACTTAGGGCGGTTGTGTTTTCCTTTTGCATCTGCCTCACCTATCTCATAGGGCTGAGTCTTGATTTAGACCACTACTACTGGTACGAGAATATTAAGTCTCAAAATATTCTCGTCGTGCGTGATAACGATGCTCCTACTCAGCAAACCCTGGACGCACCCGGAGAGTTTTCTGTAAACCCCCAATGGGAGCCCAAAGTCTATATCAAAAACCTCAGTTCGAGAGTCAGCCAAGAGGAGATCCAGTATTTTGGACATACCAAACCAGGTCTTACCCTCCAAATCATCAATGAAAAAACGGGAGATCAGGTCCAAACCCAGGCTGATTACAAGGGGTTTTTCAGCTTCGAACCCCTGGAGCTTCAGCCGGGGGACAACCCTCTGAAATACGGAGCCGCCAACGAATATTTTACCCCTCAAGCCGGTAGGCCCATTCATGTTTCAAGCTATGATACCGTATCGCGCTACAAGCCTGGTACTCTTGAGAAACTCTGGCATTTCATCTATAAAATGGTTTTCCCTGCACTCACTACGGCAAGCCTGCATCTTAGTGGAGGAGCCATCCAGGGACTGTTGATTCACTGGTGGGATTTTCTGCCCCTGGTTAAAAATCAGGCAACGATTCCAGCGCCCTTGAGAGATGTAGGCTTCTATTTTATTATTCTGACCTGCATGTTTAATCTTCTCATCATTTTTGATGGTTTTGACACCCTGCATAACGAGGAATTTCGCCATGATATCCCTTGAGGCGGCCCTGCTGTCGTTTCTATTTCTTGCATGCTTACTTTTTTCTGTTATTTACGCTCTAATAGACAATCACTCACGATCTGAAGTGCATCTAGACTTTTTCAAAAACCTCAAACTTTTCTTCCTCGGACTCCTGCTTTGTGCGGCGCTTGTGAATGGTTTGCAGGCTATTTTCGGTACATAAAAGGGTTTGACCCATGTCCCAAGACAATGACAAAGTATTTCTTACAGTCATCGGACGTAATGATGTTGGCGTCATCGCAGCGATCTCAGCCACATTTTTGGCTTATAAAATTTCGATTAACGACATCACGCAAAAGATCTTGGACGACAAATTTGTGTTGTTTATGGTCCTGGAGTGCAGGCCCGACTTGAATCTGAAAAATCTCCAAAAACACCTTGAAGAGACAACCCGCAATTTTCAATTAAAATTCATGCTGGCACATGAGGAGCTTTTCAACTCCATGCACCGCATTTAAAGCCCATGACCTTTCAGCTTGGCGAAATCCTGGAATCCATCGCCTTTGTTTCCCTGGACCATTTTGATATACGCACTGTGACCCTGGGGGTCAGTCTACGCGACTGCCATCGGGCCACGGGACAACAAACCTCAGCTGCAGTCTATGAAAGACTCATGCGCACAGCTGGCAATCTTGTGACTGAAGTGAATAAGATCTCAAACCGCTATAATATACCCGTAGCCAACCGAAGAATATCGATTACCCCGGCCGCCTTACTTTGTGAAGGCTCCAATCCTGAGACCCCCTGCCTCATCGCCCGCGCCATTGACCGTAGTGCCAAGGAGCTTGGAGTTGATTTTATTGGTGGGTTCTCAGCTCTCATCGATCGCGGAATCACTCCGGGGGAGGCCCACCTGATCGAGTCCCTGCCGCAGGTGCTTTCTGAAACCGAGAGGGTTTGCTCATCTTTCAATGTGGCCACAACCCGCTCCGGCCTCAATCTTGACGCCATCATTCTACTCGCTAAAAAAATAAAGGAAGTCTCTGAGAAAACGGCTGACCGAGATGGAATCGGCTGTGCAAAACTAGTTGTCTTCGCGAATGCGGTGGAAGATAATCCCTTTATGGCTGGAGCGTTCCACGGTGTTTCACTGGGGGATGTTACCGTAAGCGTAGGGATCTCCGGACCCGGTGTGGTTCGTCAGATTCTTGAAGACGCACCTAAAGATCTTTCCCTACAGAATATCGCCGAAAGAATTAAAAAAGCTTCCTTTAAAATGACACGTGTCGGGGAACTTTTTCTCCAGGAGTGCTCCAAGGCCTTGGGGTTTGATCCCGGGATTATTGATGTTTCTCTGGCCCCCACCCCTGACCCGGGTGACAGCGTAGCCGATATTTTAGAACTCATCGGGGTTGAGAGAGTCGGGGCTCCCGGGACAACCGCAGCATTGGCTTTACTGAATGATGCCATTAAAAAGGGGGGGGTCATGGCGGCATCTAGAGTGGGGGGAATGAGCGGCGCCTTCATTCCTGTGAGTGAAGATGCTGGGATGATCAGAGCGGCCAGCGAAGGAGCCTTGAACATCGAAAAGCTTGAGGCTCTTACCTGTGTTTGCTCAGTAGGACTTGATATGATCGCTGTTCCTGGGGATACCGATGCGAATACTCTGGCCGGGATCATTGCCGATGAGTGCGCGCTTGGAATGATGAATCATAAAACAACTGGAGTGCGAATTATTCCTGTTCCAGGTAAGAAGCCCGGAGATCGGGCCGTTTTTGGAGGCCTTTTAGGTGAGGCTCCGGTGATGAAAGTTTCTGGTTTCTCCTCAGAGGGGCTCATCCGTCGAGGAGGTTTTATTCCTACGCCCCTACAAGGGTTTAGGAATTGACTCCTAATGAAAAAGATTGATCTTTATGTTTTGCGTCATGTTCTTCGACCTTTTCTTTTTTCATTTTTTATTTTTGCCAGCCTCTGGATCGTCAATCTTCTAATCCGTGTCCTCAATCTGGCAATCTCTAAGGGAATTGCCTGGGAAGCCCTTTTTAAACTCATTCTTTATTACCTACCCTCCGTGGTGGTCACCTCAGTTCCCATGGCCGCTTTGATGGGAGCCATGCTAGGCATCACACAGCTCAACAATAACTCAGAACTGGTAGCCCTCAAAGCGGCTGGGATATCCACCGTGCGTATTCTCTTCCCGTTGCTTTTGGCAGGTTTAGTTGGCTCTATGCTTGTGTTTTTTTTAAATGAAAAACTTGTACCCGTGGGAAAATTTCTCTCACAAGAAGTTTATATCAATGAGATTACATTGAAAAAACCGCTGCCTAAAATTGCCAAGAATCTTTTCTTTGATGGAGGACAAAAATTTAAGCTCTATGTACGTGATTACGCCTCGGAAAAAGAAGTCATGCAAGATATTACCCTATTTCAATTCACGAGCCATTATCCGCAAATAACCCAGGCCCGTGAAGCCTTCATCGAAAATGGAAATCTCTGGGTATTTCGGGATGGCCGTACCCTGTATTTCAATGCGGATGGAAGTACAAATTATGAAGTGGAGTTCGAGAAATGGACCTATCCGATTTCAGATCGCTATGCCAGTAAAATTCACCGCAAACGCGATAATAAGAATCCCAATGAAATGAGCATGAGTGAACTCAGCCATGAGATCCTGGAGCGCTCAAACAAGCGCCTAGATACCGGGGATTACGAGACCCAATTCTATTTTCGCTCGGCGTTTCCCTTTGCGAGTCTCTTCCTAATCCTGGTTGGAACCCCTCTTGCCATGCGTCATAACCGCTCGGGAAAATCAAGCGGATTTGGGAACAGCATTCTAATATTGATTCTCTATTATGTTTTGCTATCCGTGGGAAAATCACTGGGGGGCAACGGAACCCTGCCCCCGGCCTTGGCGAATTGGATCCCCAATCTCTTCTGTTTCACAACCGGGATCTATTTTCTCAAGCAGTCCAAAAACTAGACCTAAAAAGCCCTCTCTAAAGCAAACCTTGCACCGGTATGCTTTATATCTAGTCGATCATCGTCCTGCTTGGCATCCACATGATACTGTTTCATGCCCACACTGATTCTCCAATCATCCACGTTCTCTGGATGAAAATAGTACTTAGCTCCCAGCACAAATTCAAAGAGTCCTGTGTCTTTGAGCGAAAAGTATTTCATATCTCCATAGACATCAATATGATCACTGATGTTTTTGATTGCTTCTGCACCAATAGTGGGCAAAACCACATCACCGTCAATTCTTGAAATATTTCCGGTTGCGGCCGAATCTCTAAGGGCTAGGTCAAAATTCAGGAATTTAAGGGAAAATAGCCAGTTTAGCCCGAATTCTCCGCGCTCACTGCGTATAAATTCCTTACGATATGTGATATCAAAATCATCCAAGCTAAAGTCAAATACGCTATTGGCCTGAAAAGTCCTACCATCAAAGTCTGCAAGGAGAACATCCACAGTGGAGGTGTTGGTCAAATTCAGGAAGCGAAACTCCAAAGCATGGCGAAAGAGATGCAGATCCGCCCCAAATTCTAGATATGTGGAAGTGCTTTTTCGAATTCCGGTAAAAAGACCTGCTCCAATAGCATTTCCAGACATCTGCGCCGTAAAGGCGGCCACCCAAGCATCACGATCATAATGGGCATCTTCAAAATGGCGCTCAATAATTGGACGCTCCTCATAAACCTCAATTTCCTGAGGCACTCCAAAGGGGTTTCCATAGCGAACCAGCTTCTTAAGGCGTCGGGTTCTGACGCTCCCCCGATCTACGTAGAGATCCTCATATGAGCGATCATAGAGTTTTTGACGCTCTACATAAGCCCAATACTTATCTTCGTTGATATAGTTGGTAAACGGAACCGAGGGAGGAACCGCTATTTTTTCGGCAGTGATTTTATTCCATGCTGATTTGGAAACGACTTCGCCATAAGCATTGTAGACCAACCTTAATTTAGCCACGGTGGACTCGATCTCATCTTTTACGACCGGATCAGCCAACAAGTCCAAACCAACCTTGAGGGTCTTCCCGGATACCCTATCCCAAGCATGAATGGAAATAATATTCCCCTTGCGGTCGTAGGAAGTCTTGATCACAGTATTCTTCGTGGTACTGGTTCTGACAATGGAAATCTCATCCCCAATATCAACGGGACGATCTAGAAAATCGGAATCATAAGGAGCCCACTGCCCCCCCTCTACTTTTTGACGGGCGGCACCTCCAGCCCTTGGACCAGAAGCCTTATCAGCAAAAAATGGTGAGGCCTGAAAATTGATATCTCCATCTCCTGCCTTCGAGGTTCTCGACTCCTGAATTTCAGGCTTAGGTTTCCCCTCCAGGGAGTCTGAACTGAAAACGACAGACCCCAAGCACCCTGTTAGCAATGCCAGCATTAAATTTTTCACCTTCATAGCAAGTCTCCTTTGTTCCCACTCAGGCCCTTTGCGGGTTTCGTGGCCCCCGGATTAACACCAACTACGGTTAAATCCAGAGCAGTCACTCTATTTTCTTCCATTTTTTCCATCTTAAGCCGTAGCCTTGGCAACCTGCTCCATGTCAGTTTGCCCTTTAATCACTTTTAATAATGCGTCTTCACGAATGGTTACAAACCCTTTTTTTCTTGCTTCTGACCGGATATCACCCGGAGTGCCATTAGCACAGATAATATCGCTGATAGGAGTGGTTACCTGTAGAAGCTCATGCAGTCCCAGGCGCCCTACATAACCACTTCCCATACATGCTACGCAGCCTTTGGCCTTGTAGACAAATTCACTTTTTAATTTATAACGTTCAGAAAAAGCCTGCAGCTCTTTGTTCAAAGCCACGCGTACGCGACATTTAGCACAGAGACCGCGTACCAGTCTCTGGGAAAGCGACCCTAGAAGAACCGAGGCCACCAGAAATCGATCTACGCCAATTTCTGTCATGCGCATCACCGAACTGGGTGCATCATTGGAGTGCAGGGTAGACAAAACAAGATGACCGGTCATAGCGGCCTCGCAGGCAATCAGAGCCGTCTCGGCATCGCGAATCTCACCGACCAAAATCACATCAGGACTCTGTCTCAAAATAGTGCGTAGCAAACTCGCGAAACTGAGGCCAATATCAGGATTTACCTGGGACTGAGCGTATTGAGCCACCACATACTCCACGGGGTCTTCTACAGTAACCACGGATTTTCCGGGGTCCCAGGCATAGGCCAGAGATGCATAAAGAGTCGTAGTCTTGCCAGAGCCCGTGGGGCCGGTAACCAGTAATAAACCATGTGGCTTTTTGAGAAGCTGGGTTAGCATGCGATAGGAGTAATTAGACAGGCCCGTTTTTTCCAAAGAAACATCCAGTCGATCTTTGTATAAAATCCGAATAACCACCTTCTCGCCAAAAACCGTGGGCATGACCGAAAGCCGGCAATCAAATTCCCGCTGGTCCAGATTGGCCCGAAATTTCCCATCTTGAGGGAGGCGTTTATCCGAAATATCCAGCTCGGCCATGGTCTTGAGGCGGGCTATGATTTTCTCCTTATGGGCATCGAGGTCGGCAGGAAATTTAAGGAGTTCGATAACCACGCCATCCACACGATAGAGAACTTGAAGCCTCTCATGAACGGCCCTGACGAAAATATCTGTGGCTTTACGCTTGATTCCGGTCCTGATGATCATATTGGTAAAGGCGATCATAGGCGTAGATGCTTCAGACAGATCATAGCTGGTTTCGACCTGAACTGCTTTTTGATCTGAGGTCTCTCCCTGCAAAGCCTGGAGCAGCGGGACAAACTCGCGCATGCGGTCCTTGTAGATCTTAATGGCTTCTTTAATAGAGGCTTCAGTAGCTGCAAAAATCTTAACCTTGCAACTCGTCTTATGACTAACCTCATCGGCCATAAAGCTGAGGTTTAGTGGGTCGCTATGCACTACGGTTAGACGATTCTCTTTGAGATCAATAGGTAGAACGATGTTCTGCTCAATATAATCTTCGCTGAGTTTTCTAAATGCGGCCGGACTCACATCAACCCCGGCCAAACTCATCATAGGAACATCATTTTGCCAACAAAGGCATTCCAAAATCTGCTCTTCGGTTACCAGGCCCATCTGAAGTAGTTGCTCACCCAGGCGTAGACCCGTGGCCTTTTGCTGCTTAAAAGCCTCTTGCATTTGCTGGGATGCAACATATCCCTTCTGGACAATAATGTCCCCAATGCGCATTTTTGTTTTGTCGATGTCAGCCATAACGAGAGCTTTCAGAGATTGACGTCCTTATCGCATCCTCTCGGAGAGGTTTTTCCCAGGATTAATAGCCGTTTAACACCCAGGACGAATTTATTAACGAGGGATTACAAAAGCTAAAACTCTAGATTGCTTTTGTATGCTATGGGAGCGAAGAGAGTGTTAGTTCTCGTTTCTGGCCCATTCGGGCAATTTGAGAACGGGTAGTCTACCAAAAGGAGCGGGAAGAAATATCTTCTTGAAAAGAACCAGTGGGTTTGAAGGATCTCTCAGGGTCAGACGAACCTCTATCATAGGGATCTTTGAGGGGTCCCCGGCTTTAGGTTTATAGGGTAAATAATCTCCGCCAGACAAAGTCCAGGCCCTAAAAACATTGGGATCAAGGAACTTGGAGGCAAAACCTGGCTGAAACGGCTCAAATGGTTCCAATTCCTCTTTTCTTTGAAATCGATAGGATCCAGAACGATCCTGAACAACCCGAAACTGCACTGTTTTCACTCGAATCTTATTTAAGTCTCCGGCGGGGTCCTCTTTGTTTGGATCCACCTCATCATAGAATTTTTGAAATACAATTGCCCTTGGACCAAATTTGATCAGCTCAGATGCCGAGCGAAGTTCTCTGGACATCATCTCCAAAACGGTCTGAGAATCCTGGACCTGAAGCAAGGCTGTAGAACCACGATGATAGATGCGCGTCACATTCATGTAGAAGGTATAAATAATCCCTCCCACCATGATCATGATCGTTGATACAATCATGAGTTCCACCAGTGTAAATGCTTTTTTCATCGTCTTCGATAGGTCGACATTTCAAGCTTTCGCTCATTGGTAGCCGAATCAATCCAAACCGTTACCGTAATTTTCAATAGATCGTTGCGCTTGCTTGCTTTACCCAGAAGTTGGCGCTTGAACTTTGCGTCTCGCTCAATACCCACAGGCTTCACCCGAACAGTGCGTTTAAAAATCTCATAACCTACAGGGTAAAATTCATATTTCCAACGGTAGTGCTTCTCATAAGTCTTTTTAAATTTTTTAAAGAGCGGATCGGGAAGATGGTTTGATTGGGTCTGAATATCTGTAAAATGTCGCTCAAATTTTTCCGCGTTGGTTTTCAGGTCATGGTAGAAGCCAACATGCTCGTCCACAAAAATTGAATCTTCTCTATGATCTGTTAAAGCGTAGAGACGGTAGTCGGAACGTAGCCTCGAAAAAGGCACCAGCTTTAGCTCTTCGAGTTTTTCCTCGAGGAGGTTATAGGCCATGATGTATTCCTTATTCTTTATAACCCGGCCATAGGATGAAAGAAACATATTCCCAAACGGAATGATGATGGTGGACACAATCACCAAGGCTAACATCACCTCGATATAGGTAAAGCCTTGCGAACCTCTATGTTCCCTGGGCTCTTTAGCGTTAGAGAATAGAATGCCCCCGGCCAAAATTAAAACGGAACTCCCTAGAAAGATGCCAAGACTCAAAGAACTGAGTCCCAGGTAAAAATATAAAATCAGGGCCTCTATAACGAGGAAGCTCTCCACGAGAACATAGCGAACTCCAATACCTTGCCCACAATAAGCACATTTACCGCCCAAAAAAACAAAGCTGAGAATTGGAAATAAATCTTTTACCGAGAGTAGATGCTCACAGCCAGGGCAATAGGAACGGGGGAACAACAGAGATCTTCGGTGGGAAATTCTCCACATGGCCATATTGATAAATGAGCCTGTAATGCCGGCGAGCAGAGCCACCAAAAACCATTTCCAGCCCGGCGGAAGCAAAGCCATCTGTTTTGGAAACTCTTCCAGCCAGTAGTAAATCCAGTCTTGAAACAACTCCATTAGATCCCTAAGGCCTCTGCATGTTCCCCAGACAAAGGAGAGTCAAAATAAGAGGAGTCCAGCGTCCCTTTTGAAAACTCGCGCATGATTTTGGCACAGAGCCGAATATTCTCTCCCTTAAGACCCGGGTAGATCTCCCGTAAAAATACGAGACTATCTTTAGATCCCAGCTTTTCAAGAGCCAAAAGAGATTCTCCAACAATCTCGTCATTGCGATCATAGAGTAAACAGATCAGTCTGGACTCAACCGCTTTGATCTGCTTTTCCCCCAATACATAAATCGAATAGATTCTAAGTTGATGATCTTCACAAAAAAGTAAGGCCATGAGGCTGTCAATTTCAGCTTCTTCCAGAAATTCCGGAAGTTCAAATGAACTTACCTTTTGCGCGTAAAGCTCCAATAATTTTTCATTGCGCAGTTCCTTACCTGCCTCATGCGAAACATGATTTACGAGCTCAGCGAGTACCTTGCGTGAATTCCTTGAAGGGTTGTCTTTTAGAAAGCTGATTAATCGACTTAAAACCTCTGCATCTTGCTTCATAAGTCCTGCAAGTACATGGGTTCGAACCTGTTCGCTGTCGTCGAGCAACTGTCCGACCAGGGCTTCGACCACAGCATCGGACTCAATTTCTCCCAGAGCAAAGGCAGCACTGGCTCGAAAAACCGAAGACTCGAGTGAAAGCGCGTTTTTCAGCTGCGAAACAACGCGCTGTTCGCCCAGACGAAACAATGCAATAGCCGCATTGGCCATAATTCGATTGCTTGAACTCTCAAGATAGGGTCTGAGGGTATCAACGAATCGCAGGTCACCAATTCTACCCAAAACCTCAACGGCGTTAGCACAAACCCTTTCATTAGAATGGCTTAAAAACTCCTTGAGTTTTGAAGTGGACTGCTCAGAAGGGCAATATTCGAAACAATTGATCAATGAGGCCAAAATTCTGGGATCCTTCTCACTTGAGCAGACTCGCATCAACAATCCCATGGAATCAGCCCGATCCATATAGCGGCTTAAACCAGCCACGGCCTCTTTGCGCAAACGATGATTTTCAGAGAACAGTTTTTCCTCTAAAAGTTTAAATCCCCCTTCGACTTTTAGCTTCAAAAGAACACGCAAGGCCAAACAGCAGACATCGATGCTTTCATGAGAGCAAAGAACGATAAGCCGCTGTGTTTGTTCGCTAGAAATGGAATCAAGATGTTTTTCAAAATAAAGTAAGGTATAAATCGTCACCAACAAATCATCCATATCAAGGTTGGAAAATAGATTGGGAATCACCCGACCCCTGAACTGCGAGAGCGATCTCACAGCCATACGATGGACACCGTAATGCTCGGAGTACACCGCATAGAGGACATCATCCATGCAAGACTCAAGGGTTAGCTCACCTACCGCCCAAATTGCCGAAGCCTTGCGAGCTGGATCCGTTCCTTTTAACATCAGCTTAAGCAGGGGCAGACATGCATCATGCTCCAGAACTAATGATTCTTTGAGGGCGGTAGCCGCAACCCGATTATTTTCATCTTGTACACAAGGAAGAATTCTTTCCAGTTGCTGCACCGGATCATCGAGACGCAGTCTGGCCAGACTTTCAATAGCGTTCGAGCGCACTCGAGGCTCGGGGTGATGGAGGTATTTGTCCAGAGCCGAGACAAGGTTGGGAGTCCCTATATCTCCAAGAACTTTGATGAGAGACGCTTTTATAAAGACATCCTCCTCCAGTTCAAGTTTGTCCATCAAGAGATTGGTACAGCGTCGATTAGCTACCTTGGAAATCGCTCTGACTGTGGACATTCTTAATTCGCGCGAAGGGTCAGAGAGATTTCTAGCCAACTCAAAAAAAAGATCATACTGCAGAGATTCCGTTAATTTGGCTGTCAATTCGCATCCTTTTTGCATTCAAAGCAAAACACCTGAATCATCTCCCCTCCTGACCTCTGAAAAATAGGCTCACGAACACCAAGATGCAAATCATCCTGAAGCATTTGGGCAGATTCTTCGTCCAGTAGAATTTCTCCCCAGTCGGCAGCCTCGGCTAACAGCATACCCACGCCTCGTTTGCTGCCGGTTGAGGCAAAAACCTGATACGCCTGTCCTCGGTTTCCATACCAGAAGTCTCCCAAAACTATTGCGGCTCCAAGGTTTACGGATCGAGCAAACCACTGCCCCTCCATGAGTTTCAAATCCGCAAACAGCCCTGCCAGGTGGTCAAAAACATCGCGGACATCGCCCCACCCCGGCCCAGGAATATAATTGACCAGAAAGCGATTCTCTGAACTCTCCTCAAAGATTGCAGGTCCTCGATCAAGGGCCTGAGTTACCAGAGTCAAAATTTTAGACTTAAGACCCCAGACTTGTTCGTCGTTCAAGCCGGCAAAGAGAGTGTCTGTACTTTTGATCTGAATATGTACCTGAATCAATGGCCCCTGCTTTAACTCAAGCTCGAACTCGGGAGAGTTCAGCAGTCTTTGAAAATAAGCCTGTGAAAAAAAACGAGAAAAAAGGGTCTCAATCCGACGGAGTTCCCCCTGAAACAGCCCTAGAAAAACCAGGGCTGCCCCCCCCATAATATATAGGGGGAAATGATCAGCATCGTGCAAAGACAAGGAGGCATAGAGGGCAAAAAAAGCATAGTAAAATATCCCGGCGAAAACTATGGAAAGTACATAAAAGACGATGCGACTGGGCCGTTTCAGCCGTCCCAAGCTCTTACGGGACTTCTCCTTGATCTGCATCAGGAGAAAATCACCCTCATCCTTGGACAGTTCACCCAACTGAACCTTTTTAAAGATTCGTTCGGCTTCCTCGCGGTAGGTTTCTTCTATCTCTCTAGAATCCACATCCACTCCAAATTCAGCTGCAAGAATAACAGGGAGGGGCTAGTCTATCACAGGCTCAGGGGTTCAAACTATGCAGACGGCTTTTTATTGAGCCTTGTCAGATACTTCTGGACCAGAGGTGAGACCATTCCAGATACATCACCAAAAATTGCCACATCTTTGACCAATGACGAAGAAACATGCGCACGCCTCTCATCCGTGCGAATAAAAATGGTTTCGAGATCCGCATTTAGATGCTTGTTCATGGCCGCCATCTGAAACTCATGCTCAAAGTCACTATAAGTTCGCAGTCCTCTTAAAATAGCAAAAGCCCCCAGTTTTACCGCTAAATCCACCGTTAGACCCTCATAGATCACAACCTCTACCGCATAGGATTTTTCGGTTAGATAAGACTCAAAGAGAAGCTTACGTTCTTGATCGCTAAATAGCCCATGTTTTCCACTGCTAGAACGACTGACACCGACGACTAACCTGTCGCAAAGCTTGAGCCCGCGTTCCATGATATCAAAATGCCCTACGGTAGGAGGGTCAAAGCTTCCTGGATACAGCAAAATTCTTGGTTTCTTCAATGTCATTTGCTCGATAGATTTAAACTGCGCTTCTCCAGGAGAAAACGCTGGTTTTCCTCTTTAATGAAATCGCTAAAGTAAACCACTGGATTTTCAGCGGTCTGATTGATACGTCCAATTTCCTTGAGATATTCCTTCGCCAGAAAACTATGGGCAGAGCCCGGAACCAGCCAGGTGACCGCTTGAAAATAGCGAAATGCGAAAGGATAGTCTTTTTCAACTATGAAAAGCTGTTGAGCATGTTTGATAAAGGGCTCCACAGCATTTTGAGCCAGCTTCCCAAATAGGGCAGGATCCAGCTCCGGACCCTCTCTGACAACTTCCAGGGCTTGATAAAAATTAGAACTGGCTATGGAATAGTCCTCAACCCTAAGAAATTTCATTCCCTGGTAAAAATAGAGATTCATGAGGTAAACCAGAGCAATCTCCCCTTCTGGACTCGTCCGGTTCAAACGAATAATCCTCTCAAGATAAGGTTTACAATGTTTAAAGTCCTTCTGGTAGTAGTATTTACGAGCAATAGACATGTATTTATTTAACAAGGTTTCTCGCACGGTTTTAGAGAGAATTCCAGAGGGTTGTAGCTTTACAAAGCGCTCAAGGTTCTCAATCCCTCTTTGAAGTTCACGGATTCTGAAATACAAAAAACCCAGTTCGTAGAATCCAAGCTGAAGTCGCTTATTGTAGGTCGTAGACTTCTCAAGAGACTCGATGGCAACACGGATTTTTTCCTGCTTGATGGCGTCCATGGCTAATTTGAAATAGTAGGTCGATAGTTTTTCCTGGAGCTGAATCTTCTGACTCTCTGTAACGGTTTCATCCTGCAGAACTTCTTCCATATGTTTGACTTCTGCCTCTTCCGAGCGAAAGGCCTTTTCTTCCAAAACCTCTACGGTCTTGCCCTCAAGGATGGAGCGTATATCCTCCATACGACCCTCAACCCCCCGAGCCTGACCAGTAGTTTTCAGATTCTTAATGGCTTTTAGACGGGCCTGTGCGTTCACATGTGTGGGATCTTCAGCCACCAGTTTGCGAAGCTGAACCTCCTCCAGGCCCAATTCACCGCTTTGCTTATAGGACTGAGCCAGCTTCCAGAGGAAATCCACATCTGCAGCCTTGGATGGGAACCAGAAGATCCAAAAAAGACTGAAGATAAGGCAAAATCTCATTCTGATTTACCTGAGTCAGGGTAGGAACTCTCGGAATCCAGACTGGGAAGACCCAAATTATTCACATCCTCAGGGCCATCTTTCAATGGGGGTAGGAGTTCATCATAGTTTAGGGCCAAACCCGGATCATTCGTAGGTAAATCATCTACGGAAACCTCCTGGGAATTACCCGTCTGAAGGGGAGGCAAAAGATCGTCATAGTCATCCTGCACTGGATTTTCAGATTCCCCCTCTCCCATTGGAGGCAAGAGATCATCGAAACTTGAGGCGGGCTCCCCTCTTTCAAGCGGCGGAAGCAGCCCTTCGTAATCTGAGTCATAGTCCCCGGCATCTGTAGAAGCTTCTTTCACTGAGGGTAAGAGATCCTCATAGCCAGCTTCCTCGTCTGGAAGTCTGAGAGGTGGCAGTAAGTCATCGTAGTCATCCCCGGTTTCATCCATGGGCGGCAGGAGTTCTGGATAATCTTCGCCAGCCTCGCCTGTTGAAAGAGGTGGCAGATAATCCTCAGCTTCAGACACTACCTCTTCCTGAGGCTCCATTTGCGGCTCTTCAGACAAAACTGTCTCAGGAAATTTTGGTTCTTCCAGGGCGGGAGGTTTTGGACCTGAACTTTCAGCCTTTTGAACTTGACCGACCACTACCGCGTCCATTTCAGAGTATTCTGACAGGGGCTCTTCTGGTGCGATCGGCTCTGATGAAGTCCTGAGAGAATCCTCCAGATCTGTGAGAACAACGCCCTGTTTTTCTTCATCCTCCTGGTAATCTTCGTCTTCAGAAAGAGTCTGAGCCAACCGATAGGCCTTCTCTTTGGCTTTGGAAATTCGCTCTGGGATTTCACCCGATTCCAAATAGCCCTCAAGTGTTTTGATCGCCTTTTCTATGAAGAATTTTTCAAGGCTTGTGGCATTGGGGAGCGCCTCCTTAAGAATATCCAGAGCATCCTGGGATAAGTGCAACTCTAAAGAATGGATCGCCTTGAGACGGGCAGAGGTTTCCGCCTCAGAGAGAACTTTCTTGATCGATACTAAATTGTCGAGCCATTGGATTGCCATAAGTGCCTGGAATGTATCACCTTCTGAATTTCGCCACGACAATTCTCCCTTGCAGGGCAGCGAAGAATGCGGATTTCTTCATCTAAAGGCTCAGGAAGCCCAGTCCCTTCGCCTTTATTATCGTCAATTAGAAGAAAAATTTTGGTCTTTTCAGAAAAATCTAACAACCTTCCAAGATTTAACGTGAAATTTGTATGCTTAACTCCCTGCAACCTAATGAATACGGACTGTGGAATTTGTTCACCCCCGCGGGCAAACAAATCCATGATACTGGTCACCTCTAAAATATTTAGCTGAAAAACAGATTCGTGTTTACGCAGATCTTCTGACACATTCTCAGGAAAGCCTACCAGAGCCAGTCTACGCTGTAGATTCTCACCCGTTTTTCTCTGACGCACGGAATCTGCTGTCTGGAGACTGGAATTAAATTCTCTTTCAACTGCCTTAAAATCCCTGTAGAGAGTCTTAACCTCATGACTCAAATCACCCTGCATTAGTGAGAGGTTCTTAACCAGATAAGAATAGAGCCTGTCTTTTTGCCGTTTTAGCTCCAACAAGCCTTTGCCCTTCGTCTGTCTTAAAGTATCCAAATCAAGTTGGTAGGGTTTAGCTAGATTTTGCTCGTGAAGGTCCTGGCTCTCAACGCGTAGAAAACCTTGAATGGATTTACGGTAAGTCGAATCGGGGTTGTCTCTCAAAATCTTGAAATAGAAGTCTGTAGCCCGTTCCCTCTGACCCAATTGACGAGCGGAGTTTCCCAGTTTAAACAAAAGACGCTCTGCCTGGTAACGAGATGGCTTTGAGGCCAGAGCTCGAGTGTATTGCAAAGTGGCTCCCGGATAGTCCTTAGTCTCATAGAGCCGGTCCCCGTCCCTCTCTGCGGATGACGGTGCCAGAAAATAAAAATAGGACGCCAGACAACCCAAGACAAGAAAAACAAGACCGACCGAGGTTTTTCTCATGGCAGCAGCACCCCGGCCAAGAACTTTCTAAGGCTATAGCGTAATTTATAGCGCTGCACTAATAATTCTTCTTGTTCATGCAATTCCTTGAGAACCTGGGTCAACTCCTCCTGAAACCTGGAGGACTTCTCAAAATAATAGGTATGATGAAAACTCTCGCGGCGTTTACTGCGTAATTCGTGAATGCTTTCCTGAAAAAAGGTGGTCAGTCTCTCACAATCTTCGGCAAATCCCGGTTTGAACTCAGACTCAAAATCTCGAATACGGATTTTTACCCAGTCCAATACCGCTTTCTCTAGAAGCGAAGCGTCTGCATCCCAGCCACCTTCCTGAAACTCCAACTGCTCGCAAGCTTCCAAAAAGGAAATGGGTTCATCCAATCTGCGAACACCCTCTTTGGTCTCCAGAAATAGGGCTGTTTCAACTCCAGGCCGAGGGCTGTACACCTGAAATTCCACCCCAAGAAGCCGGGCTGGAAATGTGGTGATCTGAGGGTTTTTCAGCGCCAGCTTTCCTCCAAGGTCAAAGGTCGATGTGCTTGAAGCCTGAGCAGAAAGAAACTCCTTCGAATCCAGTTTTCCGTGGGCTAAAAACTCTTCATATAGACTAGAAATTGAACTCAAACTTAACCTTGCTCCCCAAGAACTGACTCTTGAATTTCAGTGACTTCATCCAGATTCTTTCCGGCTTCCTCAAAGACACGCCCAATCTCATCCATGCGTGTCTTCTGCTCATTGGCACCATTGCACTCTACAATAATTTTCATGATTTTCTGATCCAACGTCTCCGGGTCTCGCAAATCGGAACGGATCGCACCCAGAATCATTTCGAGTTCACCTACGACCCTTTCAAAAAGACGAATTTTTTGTGAGAGAAGATCAACGATATACTCATCTAGGGTCCCACCCAGAAAGAGATTAACAATAAGCACCTCTTGTTTCTGACCCAGTCGGTGTACTCGACCAATGCGCTGCTCCATCTTCATTGGGTTCCAGGGGAAATCAAAATTCACCAGGACATGGGCAAATTGAAAGTTCCAGCCTTCCGCCCCGCTATCCGTGCTCACCATGATGCGCACATCACGCCGAAACCGATCTACCTGCCGATTACGCGAACGTGCTGTCATCTCTCCATGAAAGCTAACGGCCTCAATCCCGGCAGATTTAAGACGCCGTACGAGTTCTCGCTGAGTGGCCCTAAACTGTGTAAATATTAAGATTTTATCCGTTTTCAGGCGCTCGAGAACAACCTCCTCGAGAGCATCCCATTTTGAAAATCTCCTGAGAGTGTTACAGTCGTGAATGAGTCCTTTAAAACCCTCTTCCATCCATGAATCCAACCCCCCTCGTGAAACAATTCCCTCCAAACTCTGCCCCAGAGCATGTGGTGACGAAGTGGCCAGTTTCTGCAAAAGCATGAGGGTCAGACGATTCATTCCCGGAGCCGATGAGGACAGCTTGGGGTAGTATTGACGAACCAACGCAGAGAGGGTTTCATAGATCTGAAGCTCATCCGGATAAGCCTTAACACCATGTAAAAGAACCCTGCGCACAGGCAGGCGCAAATTGGTCTGCGCACGGGAATGCCGGATCATATGTTTACGAATCGAAGCACGTAGAACATCCGCTCGAATGGGAAGCCTTGAGTTGTACGGGCTAACATGCTTGCGGCGAAACCCCTCAAGTGTCCCTAAGCCTCCGGGGGATACGAGATGTAGAAGATTATAGAGTTCCAAAAGGTCATTCTGGATGGGAGTAGCAGTTAATAAGAGCAAAAACCGTGAGGCCAGTCCCTTAACAAATTGGTAATTCTGAGTTTTGCGGTTCTTAAGTTTATGGGCCTCATCCACGATTACGAGATCAAAACGGCGCTCCGTAAACACCGAGCGAAATTTACGGGTTTTAGCGGTATCCAGGGACATAATCAAAGAAGGATTGCTACGCACACCCTCAAGGTCATCTACAATGGGATACTCCAAACCGAATTTCTCAGACAACTCTTGCTGCCACTGAAAAGTCAGCGAGGCCGGCGTCACTACCAGACAGGATCTCACCTCTCCGCGTGCCATGAGTTCACGTACCACCAATCCAGCTTCTACGGTTTTTCCCAAACCAACTTCATCTGCCAGAAGTGCCCGGCCCTGGCACTCAAAAAGAACGCGACGAACAGCATGCAATTGATGCGGAAAGCGCTCGACATGATCCAATCCCTGCATTCCCAGAAGTTCTTCGGTTTTGAGATTTTCTCTCAAAATCTGTTCTTTGAGGGCATCGGTTAATTCTGAGAGTTGGATCTCACGTGAAGGTTGCGATGCAAACAACTCCGCCACATGAGCCTGAATACTTTCATCATCCAAAACCGGGAACTCGGCGGAAAGTTCAGGAATATCATGATCGCGCACCTGTTCACCCAGAACTTTATCAAGACGTTCCGGGTTCACCGGCAAAACAAGATGCAGCCGTCGAAAATTCTTAAATCCTTTTTGGAAAATTATCTTTTCGCCCGCTTGAAGTTCCAGTTGTTCGAACAGATCCTTAAGCTCGGTACATAAAAGATAGGCCTGACCCTTACGATAGACTGCGTTAAAAACCTGACCACCAACGATCAGTTCAACCGCATCCAAGTCCCGCAAAAAAGCCAGGAACGGCCGCAACTCGTATTCAATCTGAAATATCCCGTTTTCCAGAAAATGATCCGATACTGAAACCTCTTCCTGAAGCTTGATATCGTCCGCCCCCAGGGGAAGAATACATGTGCCCGATGAATCCATTGCGTGATTATACTTCAGATGGCAAGAGTTAGGATTTCTTATTCTTCGAGAAGGGACTTGTATACCACCCTTTCGACTGCTATATTGTGCGCCCCTGCACCCGTAGCTCAGTTGGATAGAGCGTTTGATTGCGGATCAAGAGGTCTCAGGTTCGAATCCTGTCGGGTGTATTTTGCTACGGTAAAACTTTGAAGCCTTCTCTGGTTGCGGCTTCCCTGAGTCTGTCATCCAAACTTACAAATCCATGATTTCTGGGGATCATGCGAGTCCAGGTCAGGGCGGCGGCGAGCTGAAGGGAGTCGGCTGCTCTTAAGGGGTGTAGTTTCAAAATTCGACCCGTTGCCTGCCTCAGCTCGGATGTGGCTTCTACCTCTACCCATGCGTCGGATAGCTTTGATAACAGTCCACGGGCAATTTCTTCTTCTTGAAGCGTAAATACGCTCTCTCTTCGAAGTCTCGCGAAGGCTGACCAACACTCAACTATAGTGGCCCACCAACAGACCATTTGAGAATCACTCTTTAAAAGGGTGTGAAGGGCTTCGCTTCTTGTCTCCTGAACACAAAGGGGTACGATGGCGGAAGAGTCCCAGAAATTCATCTGGAATCAGACCTTTCATCCAGGATCGCCGCCACTCCTGCTCCTTTTGCATCGAAGGGGCGCGGGGCATCCCAAAAATCCGCAGGGATCGACCCGGAACCTATCTTTACCTTCCCCTCTCTCTCCAGGGATTTGACCCGTGATTCCAAGCCCTCTTGCTCACCCAAAATAGGCACCAATTTAGCAATTGATTTTCCTCTTTCTAAAACCATCACGGTTTCACCGGCTTTGACCCGAGCAAGATATTCACTCAAGCGGGCTTTCAGATTTGTAAGCGAGGTCGTTTTCATAGACTAACCATTATAGTCATTTCCTATTATCTAGTTTAGTCAATATAGTGTTCAAGTCAAGCCGGAGGATGACGAGAATCAGGAATCAGAGGGAGCAGAGGTAGCAGAGGAATCCAAAGAATCAAGAAAAAGTCATTACGACCACTTGAGTGGATCCCCCGATCAAGTCGGAGGATGACAGGATGGGGGAGTTCTTCCCTTCTGACCTAAAAGCCGAACTCCGTTCAGCCTCACAGCCTCTTTCCTCCCCTACCTCAAAGCCTACAGCCTAATCCCCTTGCAACCTCTACCAGCGGGTGGTGCCGGTCAAACGGGCCCCCGAGGCATTTTGCGCGACGTAGGGTCACGGCAGGTAATCACGGCAAGGACCCCGCAAATGTAACCCCCTAAAAAAAACCACAGCCCCCCAAACCCCGCAGCGCGCAAAAGGACGCGGGGTGATTGCCGGTGACAGGACCCGCCACCACCGAGCTATATCCTCTTCCACGTGTATAACCAAGTTTTTCGACCTTTTAAGTGGATCCCCCGGTCAAGCCGGAGGATGACAATTCCGGCTATACATTCTTCTTCTCTTGCCCTATTCCGATGATTCCTCTAGTTCCGATAGTTCTCTAGTTCCTTCTACCTCTAGTTGCTAGGTATGCGAGTTGTGAGGGTTTCGGTGAATTCTAGGAGACCTTCGTCGGAGAGCATTCTTCCGATTCCTGAGCTTTTGACTCCTCCCCACGGGAGCTCTACCATGGAACCGGTGAGCTGGTTTACAGCTCGGGTTCCGGCCTGGAGTTGTTTGGCGAGAGCGCTAGCGCGGTCTAAATCATTGGACCAGACCGAGGCCGTGAGGCCGTAGGGTAGGGCGTTGGCTCTTGAAACGGCTTCTTCTTCGGCCTCAAAGGACTCAATTTGCAAAATCGGCCCAAAGGTCTCGCAGGTTTGCATTCTGGCTGAGTCGGCCACCGAGGTTACAATTGTGGGTTGGAAGAAATAGCCCTCTCTCTTTATGGCATTACCTCCGGTTAGGATTTTGACACCCGAACTTTTTGCGTCAGCCAATAGATCAGAGATTCTCTCGCGTTGATCGGCGCTCACCAGAGGACCTATGTCTGAACCAGGCTCCAGTCCAGGACCGATGCTCAGGGCTTCGGTTTTGGCAACCACTGACTCCGTAAAAGCCTTATAAATCGAAGAGTGAACATAGGCTCGCTCAATAGAACAGCAGACTTGCCCACAATTTTTAAAGGCCCCGTTGACCGCAGCTTGAACCGACTCTTGTAAATTCGCATCTGCCAGAACCAGCATGGGGTCTTTTCCGCCCATTTCCAGTGACAATCGTTTCATATCCTTGGAGGCTTCGCACATGATCTTGGCGCCCACGGCCTGAGAGCCCACAAACCCGATCATTCTCACCTTGGATGCGGCCAGTGCCTGGCCAACCTCGTCCCCCCCCTGGACAAGGCCCAGGACATCGCTTGGCACCCCAGCCTCGTACAAGAGCTCAACTAATCTCTGCCCCACCAAGGGGGTTAGCTCGGAGGGCTTAAACACCACGGGATTGCCGGCCAAAAGTGCTGGAACGATGGTCCAAAGAGGGATTCCACAGGGGAAGTTCCAGGGCTTAATAGCGCCCACGACACCCACAGGAGAGTGGTCAATTTCAGCGCGCAAATTGCCAAGCTCAAGAACTCGGCCAGCTAACACCGAAGGTGCCTTCTCGCAGAAAAAACCTACGCGATGCACGGAATTTGCGACCTCTCCTTGAGCCTCTGAGATTACCTTTCCCTGCTCAAGGGTCACCAACTCACTCAATTCATCCTGGTTCGACTCCAGTCGTTCCGCGAAATCCATCAAAATAGCGATGCGTTCGCTGAGAGATCTTCCAGCCCAGGAGGGTAAGGCTTCTATAGCACGATCAACGACCCTCTCCACTTCGGTGGAAGATGAGGTATGAACTTGAGCCAGCACTTCCTCAGTGGCCGGATTAAAAGAGGGAAAGGAATTCATGAGCCTATTCTAGCCCACCAGTAATCCATGGTCAAAATCAGGTAGAATGGATGGGGAGAGGAGAATCAGGAATCAGAGGAAGCAAAGGTAGCAGAGGAATTCGAGGAAGAAGAAAAGGGTGGGGGGCTGAGGCGGGGTTAGGCCTTTAAATAAGAGATGCCGCCTTTCTTCAAGAAGGTGTGTTGGAGAATGAAGGGGGTTCAAAATTTGCGGGGTGGCTCTAAGTCGGGACTGAGTACGGATACGGTTGTCATGGTGCGGCCCTTTGATTTTGGGTTTAATGAGGAAACTTCGGGGGACAACCAGTTTCAGACTCGCCCTACAATTTCAGAACACGAGATCAATCTAAGAGCCAACAGAGAATTTGAAAACTTCGTAGATACCTTGCGATCTGCCGGGGTTACGGTCTTGATCTTGGAAAACCATGGCAGAATTTTGTCGGTGGACCTCGAAACCATAGAAAATGTTGGTGGAGGAAGTACTCGGTGCATGCTGGCAGAGATATTCATACCTCGCTAGACAGCCCCCCTGCCGTGGGCTGTCAATGAATGGTAGAATACAGGTAAGATCATGTGTGAAGAAGACGGCAAAAAGAAGTTTTTAGGTGAAGT
>CAZRLV010000001.1:2276-44586 GCA_964600955.1 uncultured bacterium | reverse complement strand
ATTAAATTTTATAACCTGAATGAGCAAAGTGTATTGACAAGGAGGGTCAATCCTAAGATCCGCAAGGATCCACCACGGAGGGTGCATGGGTTTTCGAATTAACGAAAATATTCCTGCGTTAAACACGCAGAGTTACTTGAGACGACATCAGTCGGGACTCAGCCAATCCATTGAACGACTTTCTTCTGGAATTCGTATCAATCGCGGGGCCGACGATGCTGCCGGTCTCACTATCTCAGAGAAATTCCGCTCCCAGATTCGCGGTTTAAGCCGCTCCATTGGTAATGCTCAGGACGGCATTTCGTTGATTCAAACTGCCGAGGGGGCCCTTAACGAAGATCATGCCATCTTAAACCGCATCCGTGAACTATCCATTCAGAGTCAGAATGATGCTCTGACTACCAACGACCGTATGGAGCTTCAAAAAGAAGTGGATGAATTAATCACCGAGGTGGATCGAATCTCCCAGACCACAGAGTTCAATACCAAAAAGCTAATTGACGGAAGTGCCGCAGGTTTAGCCTCTACCGACAAAAAAGAGCTTGGAGCTTTTCAGACTGGTGAATCCATCGCGGCCGGGGACTATGCAGTGGAACTTTCCCTGCTCAATGTCGGCAATCGCCAGGAACTCACCGGAGCCATCCAAAGAAGCTCTAAAACCGAGCGTGAGGCTGGTCTAAATACGCGCCTGGGCGACCTGATCAGCATGAGTGACTCTCAGGGGAACAATTTTTTAGGAAATCCTGAAACCCTGACTCTGCGCGGAAATGGAAACCAGGTGGAAATTCAAATGAACAGCACGATGAGTGTGGAGGAATTTGCCAACAAAGTGCAAAACGCTATTCTTCGTGATGAAGAAGACGGAGGACTTGGAATCGCTAGCTCTGTATTTAAGTTTGATAACTCCACAGCCCAGTTTGTCTATAATGCCGGGAAAGCTGGAGACTCCGGTGAGTTGTCGTTTGCTGCCGACGAAAACATCGTCAACGCCCTGGCCTTTAAAATTTCAGTGGAGGCCGAAGCCGCCGCTTATAAGGTAACTGCAACTCAGAAAGGAGTTGCCACACCGGAGTTTTACTCCACCGAAACTACATCCGATCGAGCCTTTGGAATTCTCGGAGGGTTGGACATCTCCTTTGAATTAGCCACTGAGGCCCGTGTGGACGGTGAATTGACAGGGACGGATTCCATTCAAACCAATGACACGGATGTAGTCTTTACCATTCATGACACGAATGCCGGAGATAACGGTCAGACGACTGGCAGTATCAGCGCCGGGGTCACGATTACTCTGACAGCCAGTCGCACCTATAGTACAACTTCGGTAACCACCATGATTACCAATGCCGTTGCTGCGGCTAATGACCCCACCAATGCTCTAACGGGCCCCACCAGCAGCTCCTATCGTGTCCCCGGCTTTACGGTCAATTTCGACCCCCTCAATAACCTCGTCTGATACCGGAACCAGTGGCACTATTTCCATCGCAGCCAATGCCCAGGCTTCTGCAGTGCTTGGAATCGCGAGCACCGCCATTACCGGAGCTGGAGGTTCTGATGCCCTGCTCTCAGGGGCAATTATCGCCGGTGGAGTTGCTTTTGGCGGCACTGGAGTCATTCGTATCCAAGTCGGCGATGGAGACTTTAACCAGGGGGCTTCAGCCACATCCAGCGATATCACTTTCAATCAGGGAGTCGTCATTACCGCCGCCTCCATCATAAACGAGTTCAATAATTATTTCGCGGCCGAGGGGGTTAAAGCCACGGCCATTAATAGCGGAGGAATTTTGGAGCTGAGATCCACCGAAAGCGGCAGTGACGCACGGATATCAATCACTTCGAGTGCCTCCATGGCGGCCATAGGTATGGTCTCGGGATCAAGCGCCATGGGAGCGGCTGGAACGGCTGCTATCTATACGGGATCCACCAACTCGACCAATCTGACCACCGGATATACACTCGGCGGCTATATGCAGTTTTCCGTTATCGACCAAAATGGCGGCTCTTCGGGAAATATTTTCATTGGGACTGCCAATACCAGCAGTACGGAGTCTTTCACCATCAGTCAGTCCCAACTCTCATCTATCCTGGATAATAGCAGTCTTGGCAGTACCGGGGTCAGCTACTCCTTCGATGTGGCTGGAAACCTTGATTTTATCTCGCGCAGTCCTGGAAACAATGCCAAAATTGTCCTCACATCCAATAATTCCTCACAGATTGTTGGGCAAAACTCCTTTGGAATTGACTTCAATAAAGAGACTCAGGGTACAGGGATAATCAATTTCGATCTGCACGTCACCGATAGAACGCTTCAATTTGAAGTCGGGGCTAATCAGGGACAAACCCTTGGTTTTCAGGTGGCCAATGCCAGCTCTGAAGCTCTCGGACTACGCGGCTTAGACATCACAAATATCCATAGTGCCACCAAGGCTCTAGGAAAGGTGGATGACGCCATTGCCAGAGTCTCGTCTGAAAGATCCAAACTTGGGTCGATCCAAAACGCTCGGCCGTCAACACTCTAACCTCATCGCATATTCATCAAAGCTCATTTGAGAGCCAGATTCGCGATGTGGATATTGCCAGAGAAACCGTTGATTTTACGCGAGATCAAATCCTCACGCAGGCGGCTACGGCTCAGTTGGCGCAAACTAAGGGCTTTAATCAGGGAGCGCTTTCGCTTCTTTCATAAATCCTTTGTCAACCGTGAAAGCCACGGAAGGCCCTGACCGCCATGGAAGGCATTAGAGGCTCCCCCAACAGGGAGCCTCTCACTTTCTGTGAGTGTTATAATCAACACCGTGACCACACCCAAAGTCTCAGTCTGTACCATTTTCAGAAATGAAGAAGGCTTCCTTCCTGATTTTTTAGACTGTTTGTCTTGTCTAGACGAAGTAAGCCATGGTTCTTTCGAACTCATTTTGGTGGATACCGGCAGTACGGACCGAAGTCTGAAGATTCTTGAAAACCGGGGATTATCACCCTTGTATTTTGAGTGGGTTCAGGACTTCTCCGCCGCGCGAAACTTCAGTCTTCAAAAGGCAACCGGGGACTGGATTCTGGTTTTGGACGTAGATGATCGCATTCCGAGAGCGACGCTAAAAAAGCTCCTTGATCTTCTGCCAGAGACCCATGCCGATGCTTTTTATCTCTCGTATATCAGTGTCAATAGTTTTGACTGGCAGAGGTCAGATGTACCCGTAAAGGATGTCCAGGCCCGATTGATGGTTTTTCGCAACCACCTTGGATTTCACTATCAAAACCCGGTTCACGAAACCATTGACTCCGTGATCCAGGAAAAAGCAGGGTGCATTGAAAACCTGGATCTGCCGGTTTACCATCTGGGCTATGTAGACAAACTCTGTCCTTTGAAGGACCAACGCAATGAAGAAATTATTCGCGTTAATTTTAATAAAGATCCTCAAAATCCAGATTTTATCTTCAATTACACGACCTTGATCTGGTCCAGTGAACCGCAAGTCTATATGCTTCTCAGTCAAGCATTTACGCGTGCTAAAACTGCACTTGCCTACGCCATCGCCGAGAGAGCTCTGGCGTGGATCGATGAGTTTGGGCCCCCCCCTATGGATTCGGACAGGTCCGCAATAGATTGGGAAAAGGCACTCTTGAAAATCAATCCTCAAGCCGCCTTCGTTTTTCTCCGGCGGGCCAGGAGACATTTTACAAATGCAAAGATTGGAGAGGCGCGCTCAGCTTATGAAACCGTAAAGAAACGACTGAGTTTCGAGGCTCTACGCCCCGAGGTCTGGAAAGAGGTTTTGGATCGCCTTGGAGTTCTCTACGCCATGGAAGGTCGTCTCAAGGAAGCCATGGAATGCGTTCGAATTCTTGAGGCACGCGAAGGCCGTAATGAAGGCAGCTATCATCAGATTCTGAAACTGCTTTTCGCGGCTAAAGACTACCCTGGTTTTATCTCGGAGATCAAAAATTTTCCCCGAAAATTATCGAGTCTTGACGAGCCCAAGCGAAAAGAACTGCTCAGCTTCCTGGACGCCCTTGATTTTAGGGGAAAAAAGGAAGTTCGAGAAAAGTTCATGAAAAAAGCGGCCCTCTAGGAGAATTTTTTGTGTGGGGCAAAAAAGCCCATAAACGCAAGTATTTTTATAGTATATTGAGTTATTTATATATAAACGCTTTACCTTGAGGTTTAAAGACCATACAAGACTACCGAATATTCAGGTGGAATTCTTCTGAAGGTTTCCTATTTTTGACTGTGGGCCAGTTAGAACCAGAATCTTCCATAGAGAGAGAGTTCCCGGATCTTGGATTCGGGAACTCTCCCCTCCTTGACCCTCCAGCAAAAAATTTCTGTTTTTTTTCAAATCACTCTAAAGTTTTGTCCCAATTTTGCCGATACCTTGAGAGAAGGAAAAAAACTCCCGTTTTTATAAAAAAACTGGACCATAGATATTTTCTTTGGAAATTGGAAGGTTTTTAGAGCCTTTGGCCTCTAATTCAACCCTACCCGTTATCACCGTACTCACCCCCCCCTCTCTTCCCTGCCGATACTTGCCATGGAGGGAATATGGGTTTTCGTGTCAATAATAATATTCCGGCCCTGAGGGTCCGGGTGAACCTGTTTAAGAATCAACAGGGCTTAGCACGTTCAATAGAACGTCTTTCTTCAGGCTTGCGTATTAATCGGGGCGCGGATGATCCGTCAGGATTGACCGTGGCGGAAAAACTCCGTTCACAAATCCGCGGGACCAATCGTGCTGTATCCAATGCTCAGGACGGGATCTCCCTTATACAAACGGCTGACGGAGCCCTGGGAGAACATACAGAAATTCTAAATCGGCTTAGAGACCTTTCGATCCAGGCGCAGTCAGATGCACTTACTGTCGATGATCGTATCGAAATCCAAAAAGAGGTGGATCTTGCCATTTCTGAGATTGATCAACTCTCCGCATCCACTGAATTTAATACCCGCAGTCTTCTCGATGGAAGCGCATCGGCTCTCGTTTCCACAGATGGAGAGGATGGGCGAGCCTTTCAAACTGGCGGAACCATCCGTCCAGGAGAATATAGAATTTCGGTGCAACGCAATAGTTTTGGCGAAAAACAGGAACAGAAATCTGGCATTCAAACGGACCAAACTACAGGGCAAATCGCCAGTTTAACCACTGAGTTGAGAGATCTTGACAGCATGTTTGATGCTGAAAGTAACTCTATTTTGGAGGATCCCATCACGTTGACCCTACGTGGTAATCGACGCCGAAGCGATCTCACCATATCGGGGGATACCACGCTGGAAGATTTTTCCCGCAGTATTGAGGCGGCTCTACAGGCGGATGATAGTCAAGGCGGACTGAATATGTCCGGGGCTACCTTTGCCTATAACTCCTCTACGGGACAGTTCATCTTCCAAGGAGGAAAAGACGGCCGCAGCGGAGAGCTCAGCCTTGCAGCTGAAGAGGATTTTATCAATGCGCTGGCCATGCAAACCACGGTCGAATCCAGGGACCCCGGATTTCGGGTCTCAGCCACTGAAACCGGAGTCAGCAGCCCTGAAACCTTTAGTGCCAACACCACTTCTCAGAGAGCTTCGGGGGTTTTGGACGGGCTGGTCATCGGATTTGACTTAGCCAAGGAGGCACGACTCGATGGAACGGTTGCCGGAGTGCAGGGACTGAAAATTGGAAACAGCGACGCCGTCTTTACCTTTCACGATACCAATGCTCAGGACAATGGACAAACCCTGGGCAGTATCACGGCCGGTGTCACGGTCACCCTCACAGCCTCAAGGACCTACACCCTGACTTCGATAGAGTCGATGATCAATAATTCGATTTCAGCCGCCAATGATCCCACAGATCCTCTGACCGCACCCACCACTTCAAGTAGTTATCAAACTCCTGGGGTTACAGCCAGTTTCAACGGATTCAATCTAGTCCTAAGCTCAAATAAGACGGGTACATCTGGAGAAATCTCCCTGACCGCAAATGGGGCCGCGCAAACCACTCTGGGCCTAACCCCTGGAAAAGTTACGGGTAGTGGGGGAAGTTCAGCTCTTTTTACAGGAACTGCCGATGTATCAGCTGGAGTCAGCATTGCGGGTACAGGAGTATTAAGAATTCAGCTGGGTGATGGTGACTTCAATACTGGGGGCCCGTCTTCCACCGTAAATGATATTACTTTCAACCGGGCAACCCTGATCTCTTCTGCATCCATAACCTCTGAGTTTAATAATTATTTTACAGCCAATAATATTAAAGCCAGCGCTTCGGTCACCGCGGCAGGGTTTCTCGAAATCATTTCCACCGAAACGGGGGATGACTCAAGGCTTTCGATCACATCCTTTGGTGGGGGCTCCCTGGCGGAATTGGGTCTGGTAGATGGACAAACGGACACAGGGACCGGGGGAAGTGTTGCCAGTTTCTCAGGCAATACTAACTCCAGTTTTGAGGTAGAATCCACCTTTGTACTCAATAGCTTCATGAGCTTTAGGGCCTCAGATGAAACAGGGGTGCAGACCGGAACCATTACTTTTGGAACCTCCAATGTCAGCTCTACGGGAGAGTCCTTTGCCATTGGCTCCACTCAGGTTTCCTCGATTCTCAACTCTAGCTCTATTGGTTCCACGGATGTGGACTTTGGGTTTGATGGAGGAAATCGTCTGGACTTTTTCTCACGCTCACCGGGTACAAACTCCAGAATTACCCTGTTTTCCAATCTAGCGTCCCAAAACACGGGACTGAACGCCTTTGGAATCAATTTCAATAGTCAGGCCCAGGGCAGTGGACGAGAAGAATTCAATCTCCATGTTTCGGATCGCAGTATGCGCTTTCAAGTCGGTGCAAATCAGGGACAGCATCTCCGCTTTCCTTTGGCCAATACCAGCGCGGAATCTCTGGGGGTTGAAGCTCTGGATGTAACCAATATCAAAGCAGCTACGCGGGCTTTGGCCTCCATTGATTCTGCCGTGGGACAAATCACCACTGAACAATCAAAACTAGGTTCATTTCAAAATCGCCTCAATACAACCGTGGATAATTTAACCAGTACAACCACAAATCTGGCCGCCGCCGAATCCCAGATTCGAGATGTGGATATCGCCAAAGAAACCGTGGATTTCACACGCTCTCAGATCCTGGTTCAAGCTGGAACCGCACAGTTGATTCAAGCCAACGCCTTGGGTCAAACCGCCCTGACATTGTTATTTTAAGTTTTTATCGCCTTGTGGCAATAACTTCCACTTCGACTCTGGCCCCTTTGGGCAGAGCGGCTACGGCTACGCAGGCGCGAGCCGGGTAGGGCTCGTGGAAATAGGAGGCGTAGATCTCATTAAAAACTGGAAACTCCCCCATATCGGTCAGGGAAATATTCACTTTGAGAATTTGATTAAATCCAAGTCCGCTCGACTCTAGCATGGCTCCGATATTTTCCATAACCTGCCTGGCCTCAACCCCGAAGTCACCTTCAACCATTTTACCTGATTCAGGGCTGAGCCCGATTTGACCTGAAAAATAGCAAATCCCCCCAGATTCGACTCCCTGAGAATAAGGCCCAATAGCTGCTGGCGCATTTTTTGATTTAAGTTCTTGCATCACATCCTCCAATCTTTACAATCCTGTAGTATATTCACTTTGCAAGATCATGGATACCCAGAAATTACTAAGCGTCTGCGCTATTTTTTGCGACGAAGAACTCTTTCTTCCTGAGTTTTTGGATATGATTCTCCCCTATTGTGATGAATTGGTTCTGGTGGATACAGGATCTACGGACACCAGTCTTGATATTCTCAGGCAACGTTCCCTACCTTATTTTGACTTTACCTGGATAGATGATTTTTCAGCTGCCCGTAATTTTGCCCTATCGCAGGCCAGGGGTGAATGGATTCTAAGTTTGGATATTGACGAAAGACTGCGGGGCGAAGATTTACTTCAACTGCGTGCCCTTATATCAAAGTCAGACGCAAGTGCCTATTCATTGTCCTGTGTCAGCTTGAAAACTATGAATTGGACTAGCCATGATCTTCAAATCCATAGCATTAATGACAGCAATACTTTTGTACGCCTTTTTAGAAACGGGCTTGGAATCCAGTTTCAAAACCCCATTCATGAAACTGTAGTCCCTTCTTTGGAGGCAAAAAACTTTGGATTCACCCAGATCGATACTAAGGTCTATCATCTGGGTTATGCAGGGTCACGCTACGAGGAAAAAATTGAGAGAAACAAGGGACTGCTAGATAAGCATTTTGAGCAGATGGGAAGGGAACCATCCTTCGTCTATTACTATGCCCAGAGCCACTGGAATGGTGAGATCAAGATCCTAGATCTCCTGGTAGAAGCCTTCAATAGCTCAAGTGGAAATTTGCGAGTGTTTCTTGCAGAATCCGTTTATGGGTGGTTGATGGAATTTCCTCTCAAGGTCCCGAGAAAACCAGAAGATGATGTAGAAGTCTGGGAAAAAATTGTCTCTACACTAAATCCTGATTCGCCCATGCTCTGGCTGCGTAAAGCACGTGCTGCCTTCGTAGGCAAGGATGAATCCGAAGCTCTTCTCTGGTATGAGAAAATTCATAAGGTCCTGAATAAGGTTTCTGAAATTCAGTTTTTTCGTGCGGAAATTCTTTATAACCTGGGTTTTCTCTATTCATGTAAGCAACGGTTTGAAGAAGCCTTAGCGTGCTATCAGGAATTCGAATCCGTCTTTGGCCCTGATCCCTTTGTCTTCCATCAATGCCTAAAGATTTATGGTGTGCTTGGAAACCCTCAAAAATTACTTGAATGCGCCAAAAACCCACCAGCCCAGAAAAAAAATCAGAAGTCCGCAAGATTCTGAATCATTTTTTTGCAAAAACCCATGCAGAATTGGTGGAGAAGGTAGACGGGGAATTAGGCTGAGGGGGTCATCATCACAGCCTTTCTTCTCCGCTAAGAATATAGTACGATCTTGGTTGCGGAGGTTTTTGGATGAGTCCCGATCAAATCAATAGTGTTTTAGCCGAACTTGAGGAGGCTTTCCCCGAGGGAGAGGTCGTTCGTGAGGACGCGGGCCGTGAAAATCATTGTCCATACTTTCTGTTTCGAAACTGGTTTTGCGAGTTTCTGATTCCGGCTGGGAAAATGGGTGAATTCGATCTGCAAGCTCTGTTTGATCTCAAATTGAATCTTGAAACACGCGACCGTGAGATCTATAAAAAAGCTGAGGCCATGGGTTTAGTCTCTTATCATTTCGATACCCCTCTTGCAAACGAAGTCCGCGCCCTGGGAATCAAGGTCATGGCTTTAAAAAATCCCCAGTTCAAGACGGCTATGATTCTCACGGTGGACTCTCCTAAAACCTTGAAGTCTGCTATTCAATTAATTATGGACCAGAATATTTCCATCATGGAAAAAGCCCTGGGGCTTCTTCGGGGCCTTGAAAAACGCTATAGCCTTTAAAAGGAGATTCTTATGAAAATCAGCCTTGCCAATCTTCCTGAACCCGAAAACGAACCCGTTGGCAACTATACCGCAGGGAGTCCTGAACGAGAGGAACTACAGGCTCAACTCAGAGAATTGAGGTCCCAATGTCTGGACATCCCCATGGTTATTGGAGGAAAAGAGATCCGAACAGGAAAAATAAAACCCTGTATCTGTCCTCACGACCATGGCCATATTTTAGGCAATTTTCATGTTGGAAATGAGGACCTGGTAAGCGAGGCCATTCATAATGCCCTTGAGGCTCAAAAGCAGTGGGCTACTTTGTCCTGGGAAAGCCGCGCCTCGATCTTTTTAAAAATGGCGGATCTCATCTCAGGTCCCTGGCGTCAGAGACTTAACGCTGCCACCATGCTGGGACAATCTAAAAACGCCTACCAGTCAGAGATCGACGCCGTTTGCGAGTTGGCAGATTTTCTACGCTTCAATGTCAAGTACATGCAGGAAATCTATAGCGAGCAACCACGAAAAAACTCCCCGGCCACTTGGAATCGCATGGAGTACCGCCCCCTTGAAGGGTTTGTCGCGGCGGTGACTCCCTTTAATTTCACCTGCATTGCCGCCAACCTTGCGCTTACTCCGGCCATGCTCGGAAATGTCGTGGTCTGGAAACCTGCGGACACCCAGATCTATTCGGCTCATATCCTCTTAAAAATCTTCGAAGAAGCCGGACTACCCCCCGGGGTTATTAATGCGGTTTTTGGAATTCAAGAGGAATTCTCAAGGTCGGCTCTGATGCATCCAGACCTGGCAGGCATTCACTTCACCGGGTCCACTGCTACCTTTCAATCTTTTTGGAAAACCGTGGGTCAGTCCGTCGACCAATACCGCTCTTACCCCCGCATTGTGGGTGAGACGGGAGGCAAGGATTTTATTGTCGCCCACCCATCGGCAGACCCCCAGGAGTTAACCACGGCTATGATTCGCGGGGCCTTTGAGTTCCAGGGCCAAAAATGTTCAGCGGTCTCACGGGTCTATCTCCCTCAGAGTCTCTGGGATGAGGTTCACCCTCTTCTAAAAAAAGACTTGGAGAGTATCAAGACTGGCCCAGTGGAAGATTTTGGGAATTTTGTCAACGCGGTCATCGACCAACGTGCTTACAATAAAATTTCAGGGTATATCGCTGCCGCTGAAGCTTCGCCGGACGCCAGGATTCTCATGGGTGGAAAATGCGATGACTCCATGGGATATTTTATAGAACCTACGGTTATCCTCGCTTCTGATCCAAACTTCAAAACCTTGCGTGAGGAAATTTTTGGACCGGTGATGACCGTTTATATCTACCCCGATTCTGAGTGGGAAGAAACCTTGAAACTCGTAGACTCCACTTCGCCTTATGCACTCACGGGAGCCGTTTTCTCCAAAGACCGCTACGCCATTGATTTTGCACTGGATGCCCTTAGAAACTCAGCGGGCAATTTTTATATCAATGACAAACCAACGGGTGCCGTGGTGGGACAACAACCTTTTGGAGGAGGACGTGCCAGCGGTACAAATGATAAGGCGGGTGCCAAGAATAACCTCCTACGATGGCTGAGTCCGAGAACGATCAAAGAAACTTTCGTTCCGCCACGAGACTATCGCTACCCCTTTTTGAAAACTTAAGACCTGACAGACCTCCTATGAGACAACCAAAATTTGCCCTGATTGGTGCGGCAGGATATATCGCACCAAGGCATATGAGGGCCATGAGAGAATGCCATGGAGATCTACTGGCGGCTTTGGACCCCTGTGACAGTGTAGGGATTATTGATTCTTATTACCCTGAAGCTGACTTCTTTACGGAATTTGAGCGCTTTGACCGACATATTGAAAAGCTAAAGCGCAAGGGAAAAAAACCAGAGTATATTTCCATTTGCTCCCCAAACTATCTCCATGACGCTCATATCCGTTTTGCCCTCAGAAGTCAGGCTCATGCGATTTGTGAGAAGCCACTGGTACTCAACCCTTGGAATATTGACGCTCTACAGGAGGTTGAGAGCGAAAGTGGGTACAAGATCTATCCCATTCTACAACTACGCAGCCATCCTGCGCTTCAAGACCTTGCCCACAAGACCTGGTTCGAGATAGATCAAAACCCAAAGAAAAAATGGGACATCGACCTGAGTTATATCACCCCGCGAGGCAAATGGTACAACTACTCCTGGAAAGGTGATATCTCACGTTCCGGCGGCATTGCTACGAATATCGGTATCCATTTCTTTGATCTCCTCTGTTGGATTTTTGGAAAGATCGAGAAGTCAGTGGTTCATGTCTCAAATGAGACCTATTGCGCAGGCTTTCTGGAACTGAAGCATGCACGGATTCGCTGGTTTTTGTCCATTTCCAAGCTTGATTTACCGCCAAGACAAAAGTCGCTGGAAGACCAGCCCTATCGCTCCATATGTATAAACGGGGAAGAGCTGGATTTCAGTCATGGTTTCACAAATTTGCATTCGCGGTGCTACCATGAAATCCTGAATGAGCAAGGACATTCCCTGGAAGAAACCAAAACATCGATTGAGATTGTGCATGCCCTTAGAAACACCAAACCCGCCGGACTGAAAGGTGATTACCACCCTTTCTGTATCAGGTCTTAAGTAATTCCAAACTATGATCCACAACACGGCATGCATCGACAAGGGAGTTCAAATTGGGGAAAGAACCAATATTTGGCATTTCACTCACTTGCTAAAAGACGTTCAAATCGGCACAGATTGTATCATCGGTCAAAACTGTATGATAGGGCCGCATGTAGTCATTGGAAACGGAGTCAAAATCCAAAATAATGTTTCGGTCTATCAGGGCGTTACTCTGGAAGATCATGTATTCCTGGGACCCAGCATGGTTTTCACTAACGTCATAAATCCAAGGGCTTTTTTGGAGCGCAAAAATGAGTTCCTGCCTACTCTGGTCAAGCAAGGAGCTACCATTGGTGCCAACGCCACGTTGATTTGTGGGGTTACCATAGGCCGTTTCGCGTTGATCGGAGCAGGTTCTGTAGTGACACGTGATGTACCTGATTTCGCATTGGTTTATGGCAATCCCGCTAAACATCAAGGTTGGATTTCACGGGCTGGAAACAAACTGCATTTCGATAGATCCGGCAAAGCCATGGATTCCTCTGACTCCAGTAAATATGTTCTTGAGAAGAATCAGGTCTATTTCCTGGACAAGACTGGAAAACCCTTAGAATGAAAATTCCCTTCTCCGATCTTGATGCGCAAATTCAAGCCTACCGTGCAGACTTTAACAAAGCCATAGAGGAAGTTCTGGATTCTGGAAGGTTCATTAACGGCCCCTGGGTCGGTGAATTGGAAACCCAATTGGGCGAATTTGTCGGGACCGAACACTGCGTAACCTGCGCAAGCGGTACCGATGCCCTGCTCCTTTGCCTCAAAGCTCTGGATTTGGAACTTGGTGATGAAGTCATTGTTCCCGCCTTCAGTTTTATAGCGACGGCTGAAGTTGTTCTACTCTCTGGGGCTATCCCTGTATTTGTTGATGTCGAAGAAAAGAGTTTCGGACTGGATCCAAACCTTCTAGAAGGAGTGATCACCAGCCGGACTCGAGCCATACTGGCTGTTTCCCTATTTGGCCAAACCTGTAATCTACGAAATATATCAAGAGTGGCTAAGACTCATGATCTGGTGGTGATCGAAGACGCAGCCCAGAGCCTGGGGGCACGAAATCGTGATGGCTTCAGCGGGGGTCAGACCCAGTTGGCCGCAACCAGTTTTTTCCCTTCAAAGCCTCTGGGTTGTTTTGGTGACGGTGGCGCCGTATTTTGCAACAGGGATGAGACTGCAGCGAAGTTGAGATTGGTAAAATCCCATGGTGAACTACCCCCAAAAGCTCAAGGAGAATCCAGAACCTACACCCATGTTATGGCGGGCATGAATAGCCGCCTGGATTCAGTACAAGCCGCCATTCTTCTCGTCAAATTGCGTTATTTCCCTCAAGAAGTTACCCAAAGGCAAAGAGTCGCTTTACGCTATTTTGATGGTTTGGAGTCGCTGGAGGCCCTGGGTTTGCCAGAACTTGAGCCCGACCAATCTTCAGTATGGGCTCAGTTTACGTGTCGAACCCCATTGCGGGATCAACTTAGGGAGCATTTGTCTAGTCTGGGAATCCCAACAGCCGTACACTACCCCAAACCTCTGCCCGAACAACCCGTGTTTAAAAGTCCATTAAGATCCGCATTCTTTCCGCGTGCAAAAAAGCTGTGTTATGAAGTCCTATCCTTGCCTATGAGTGCGTTTTTGTCCGAGAGTCATCAGAGCAGCATTATTCAGGCTATCCAGGAATTTTTTAATGAAAGGAGCCTCACATGAAACCCTGGGATTTTCGAGGTTGCAAAGTCTTGGTTATTGGGGGGGGCGGATTCATTGGGTCTCATGTTGTAGATGAGTTAATCCAAGAAGATTTTGACCAAATTATTGTCTATGACAATTTCTCCCGAGGTACAAGAGAGAACCTTTCACATGCCCTAAAGGATGACCGTGTTCGAGTTTTCGAACTAGGAGGGGATATCCTTCACACCGACATTCTGGATGAAGCCGTCAAAGGATGTGATTTTGTGGTGCACCTGGCAGCTCTATGGCTGCTGCACTGCCACGACTATCCCCGCAGCGCTTTTCATGTCAATATTGAGGGAACATTCAATGTGCTTGAGGCCTGTGTTAAACATGGGGTTAAAAAACTTATTTATTCCTCTTCGGCTTCGGTCTATGGTGATGCCGTGGAAATTCCAATGTCAGAGGATCATATCTATAATAATAAGACATTCTATGGAGCCACAAAAATAGCCGGCGAACATCTATGTAAATCCTTTTTTCACCGCTATGGTCTAAACTACTGCGGATTGCGCTATATGAATGTCTATGGGGCCCGACAGGACTATAAAGGAGCGTATATTGCGGTCATCATGAAAATCCTGGATCGTCTGGAGCAGGGATTACCCCCTATTGTTCACGGAGACGGTTCACAAGCCTTTGATTTCATTTATGTCTCTGACGCTGCCCGAGCCAATGTCTGCGCCCTTAAATCCGAAGCCAGCAATGAGTTTTATAATATTGGTTCAGGAGTACAGACCTCAATCAATGAGCTGGTTAAACTCATTCTTGAGCTGACAGATAGCACAGCTACGATCCAGTATGAGCCCGCTCCCGAAGTCTTTGTCACTAATCGAATTGGAAACCCAAAGAAAGCCTCGAAGGAAATCAATTTTAATTATGATCTTGAACTTCAAAATGGACTTAGAAAACTCATAGACTGGCGCAGAAATCACAAACAATGAAGATACCCATTACCAAGACAGTTCTTGATTCCAAAGACCGCGAGGCTGTTTTACGCCCCCTGGACACTGGCTGGTTGGTTCAGGGACCTTGGGTCAAAGAGTTTGAATCGCGTTTTAGCCAATTTACAGGAGCCTCATTTTCGAGCGCTTGCTCCAGCTGTACCAGCGCCCTTCACCTGGGTTTAACTGCTCTGGGGATTGGTGAGGGAGACCAGGTGGTTGTGCCATCCTTCACCTATGTAGCCTCTCAAAACGCAGTTGAGTATACGGGAGCAAAAGTCATCTTTTGTGATATCCGCCTACAGGATTTCAACCTGGATACGACGAAACTCGAAGAAATCTTGGAAAAGGACACCCAGAACAGAATCAAGGCCGTCATGCCAGTCAACCTTTTTGGTCTTTGCTCCAACCTTCCGGCGATTCTGGATCTACGTAGAAAATATGAATTCAGAATTCTTGAAGATTCGGCTTGCGGATTTGACAGCTGGATTGGAGACAGACATTCTGGAACCTTTGGTGATCTTGGCTGCTTTTCTTTTCATCCCCGCAAAGCCATAACCACTGGTGAAGGGGGAATGCTCATTACAGAAGACTCCAGTCTAATTGAGAAGGTCAATCAGTTGCGAAGTCATGGAGCTGCGGTCTCAGACCTGGATCGACACCAGTCCAGGCAAGGAAGCCTCTTGCCTGAATTTGAGCTTCGGGGATTTAATTACCGCATGACGGATATCCAGGCATCTCTGGGCGTGACTCAGCTTGAGAAAGCCCAGAAGATACTTCACGGACGCCGCAAAATTGCCCGAAACTATGACGCTGCCTTAGGTTCTCACCCACACCTCAAGACACCGGTCACTCCACAGGAATATGTACATAGCTATCAGTCTTATGTCTGCCTCTATACGGGCGGTGAAGATTTCGCAGAATTGAATCTGTCCAAAATTGAAAAATTGAATCGACTGCGCAATCAGTTCATGTTCAGACTTGCGCACAAGGGAATAGCCACGCGACAGGGAACCCATGCGGTTCATACCTTGAAATACTATCGGCAAAAATATGGTATAAACCCTGAGGACTATCTTCAGTCCTTGGCTGCCGACCAACTTAGCATTGCGCTACCTGTCTACCCTCAAATGACGGATTCCGAGTTCAATTATGTCATGGAGGAACTCTTCCAGTGTGCGGAATAGTTGGAGTTTTGGCCGCCAATGGTCAGATCCTGAAGTCAAATTTTCTCAAGACCATGTGCGACAGCATCTCCCATCGAGGCCCAGATGACGCTGGATATTTAGTCGCTCGTACAGGTCCTCTGGCAGGTAAAATGTCTTCTTACGATTTGGAATTCACTGACTCTGAATTTTCCTCAATTTCACCCAGACTTCCTGTCATAGACTCGCCGGAGGGACGAACCGCTCTGCAAGGAGACCATTGGAATCTATTTCTTGGACATCGCCGATTATCCATTCTTGATCTCAGTGCGGCGGCCCATCAACCCATGCAGGACCGATCGGGAAACTTTTGGCTGGTTTTCAACGGAGAAATCTACAACCACATTAAATTAAGACAGGAGCTTGAAGGTTTCGGATATGAATTCAGATCCCGCTCTGATACCGAAGTGGTTTTATTGGCTTATATGGAATGGGGCATAGACTGTGTGAAACGTTTCAATGGCATGTTTGCCTTTGCCCTTTTCGATAGTCCCAAACAAACCCTGTATCTGGCAAGAGATCGATATGGAATCAAACCTTTGTACTATGCTCAATGCGGAGACTTGTTTCTTTTTGCCAGCGAGATCAAATCTCTATTATGCTACCCGGATCTTGCACGAAAGCTAAACTATGAAGCCCTGAATGAGTATTTCACGTTTCAAAACCTATTTCAGTTCGAGACTCTGTTCGAGGGGGTTTTTCTCCTACCTCCTGCCAATATAGCTCAGATTGACTTCCAGAACAGGTTTCAAAAAACTTGTTTCTGGGATTATGATTTTACACAGAGTGATGAAAATATTTCCTTTAGCGAGGCCAGTGAAGAAACTCTGCGCCTCTTTCATCAGGCAGTGAAACGCCAATGCGTGGCCGATGTTCCCATCGGTTCCTATTTGAGTGGAGGAATCGATAGCGGTGCAGTTGTTGCCGTTGCAAGCCAGCAATTAGAGCGTATGAGCACCTTTACAGCAGGTTTTGAGCTGTCTCAGGTAACGGGTGTTGAGGCTAGCTTTGATGAACGACTCGCAGCCGAGATTGTAGCCAATGAATTTAAAACCCAGCATTTTGAACAGGTTATCAATGCCGGAGACATATCATGGGCTCTCCCTAAAGTGATCTGGCATATGGAGGACCTGCGCGTAGGCATGAGTTATCCAAATTACTATATCAGCAAACTGGCTTCTAAATTTGTAACGATCGTACTTACAGGTGTGGGAGGTGATGAACTCTATGCAGGCTATCCTTGGCGCTATTACCGTGAATTGAATCCCACTGACCGCGAAGAGTTTTATTCACATTATTATGGGTTTTGGCAGAGATTGGTGAAAGGTCAGGACAGGCTCAGACTGTTTAAACCTGAAACCCTCAAAAATATCTCGATTGACCGACCCTATGAGATCTTTAAAAAAGTCTTCCGCTTTAATGAAAACCTTAACTACGACTCCCCTGAGGATCATCTTGCAAATTCTCTTTATTTTGAAATCAAGACGTTTTTACATGGGCTGTTCATAGTCGGCGACAAGCTCTCGATGGCCTCATCGATTGAAGAGAGATTCCCCTTCCTAGATAATGATCTTGTGGACTTTGCCATGAAAATTCCTATTCGACATAAAATAAGAAACCTGGAACAGCAAACCCGCATGGATGAAAATATTTTGAGAAAGCAAAGTGCCTATTACCAAAGTCATGATGACGGAAAAAATGTTTTACGGCATGCCATGCAGGGATTATTGCCCGAGAGAATAACCCGAAGAAGTAAACAAGGGTTTTCAGCGCCGGACGAGAGTTGGTACCGCGGCGAAAATTTCCAATACGTTAAAGATCGATTATTAGCAAAATCAGCGGTCTGTCTTGAGTTCCTCAACAAGGACTTTATCGAAAAAACCATTAAAGAGCACTCGCAAGGCATTAATCATCGCCTGCTCATCTGGTCACTGCTTTCCTTTGAGGAGTGGTACCATAGTTTTTTTATGTCTAAACCTAAACATGACTCTTGAACTGAAAAAACTGGAACCGGAGGACCTCGACCAATACAACGACTTCCTTCTGCGCTCTCCATGGACCCAACTTTATGCCTCCAATGTTTATCGACTGCATCTAAAGCGCGTACTCAAGGCAACCGACCACTACCTATGCGTTTACGTAGATAAAAAAATCATGGGAGTCCTGCCTACATTTCTCAAACAAAATACTCGCTATGGCAATGTCCTGAATTCCCTCCCGTTTTACGGGAGTCACGGAGGCTGTATCGAACACCATGGAAGCCCCGAAATACGTGAGAAACTCATTGCCGGGTTCTTTTCATTTGCCAGAGAAAAGAAATGCCTGAGCGCTACCCTTGTTTCCTCTCCATTTAGTGCCATGAACATAAACTATGGTGACTTTACCCCTATTACCTTCCAAACAGCCCGCACAGGCCAGATTACCCCCCTCCCCCAGTCATCGGATGAAGCTCTCAGCCTATTGATCGCATCTTTTAGCAAATGCCGCTCCAGAAATATTCGCAAGGCAAAAAAGAGCGGTGTCACCATCCGAAAATCTCAGAGTCTTGAGGACCTGCGTAAACTTTATCTATTGCATAGGGCCAATCTAAATGACCTGGGAGGAATTCCAAAGTCCTGGGAGTTTTTTAGAACCATCCCTGAAATCTACGCCAAAGATGACTATGTTCTTTATCTGGCTGAGATCGATAATCGTATGGTAGCCGCTGTTCTGCTTTTTTATTTCAATCAGACTGTCGAATATTTTACCCCCGCACTGGACCCCGAGTTTCGAAATTGCCAACCCTTAAGTTTGGCTTTGATTGAAGCGATGAAGAATGCCATATCAAAAGGATTCAAATATTGGAACTGGGGTGGAACCTGGGATGACCAGACCGGAGTCTATGATTTTAAAAAGCGATGGGGAGCACAGGATCACCCCTACATCTATTACACTCAAGTCCTTGAGACTTCAATCCTGGAGTTCACTCGCTCAGAAATCCTTCAAGAGTTCCCCAACTTCTTTGCTGTTCCGTTTGATCGCTTGTTGCCAGGGAGATAAATCATGACTGAAAAAATTGTTCTTGTCGGCACCAATCTCTTTGCCGAGGTTGTATATGCTTATTTTAGCGAAGCCAGTGATTTTGAAGTCGTTGGATTTTGTGAATCCAAGGCCTATTTGGAACAAAGGGATTCTCGCGAGTTTCTAGGACTTGAGGTCGTATCCTTTGAAAATGTAGAATCCAGATTTCCGCCACACGCAACGAAAATGTTTGTAGCCATCGGCTATGCACGTCTAAATCATGTCCGAGCCAAGTTTTACGAAGAAGCCAAAAGCAAAGGTTATGAACTCGTATCCTATATCTACCCTGGGGTACGGCTGTGGTCTACGAACAAAATCGGAGATAATACCTTCATTTTTGAGAACAACACCCTGCAACCTTTCGCCCAAATCGGGAATAATGTGGTCCTCTGGAGCGGTAACCACATCGGCCATCATTCCAAGATTGGAGATCATACATTTATCACTTCGCATGTGGTGATATCCGGAAATTGCACGGTCGGTGAAAAATGTATGATTGGAGTCAACGCGACCTTGAGAGATAGTATTGAAATTGGTGATGAATGCCTAATTGGGGCCGGTTCATTAATCATGAAATCGGCAGGTCCCAGAGAACTCTTTATTTCCGAAAGAACCTGTCCACGAAAAGAAACAACAGCTAAATATTTCGAGTAAACGAATCATCTATCATGGAATGGAAAAATTTGGGACTTGTCTTTGCAGTGCAAGGCCAGAACTCCTGGATGCAGACCCATGCCCAATCACCTGTGGTAATTCCTGGAGGTGAATCCCACCCCAGAGTTCTCTTTTCGACTCGGGACAAAAACAAGGTCGCCAGCGTTGGCTGCCTGGATTTTGATTTAAAGTCCTTGCGGGTGCTGGAAGTAGATTCCAAGCCCGTTCTAACTCCAGGTAAACCCGGACATTTTGACCAACATGGGGTTTATCCATCCTGCGTCCTGGAGGTGAATGATAAGCTCTACCTTTATTACATCGGATATACACGCGGCCAAAGCCCCCACCTGTTTTATGCCTCCATCGGACTGGCTTTAAGTCAAGATGGTGGAATGAGCTTCCAGCGTATGCATGATTGCCCAATCCTGGAACGAAGCCCATTCGACCCGTGCCTGGTAACGGCTCCGCACGTAATTCGCCATGGGGATGGGTTTAGAATGTATTACGTATCGGGGGTTTCCTGGCAACTCATCGACGGATGTTACTACTCCCGCTATAATATTAAGCTAGCTCTATCCAAGGATGGAATCCACTGGCAACGCGAGGGAAGGGTCATTCTTGATTTCAAGGACTCCACAGAGTCGAACCTTGGGAAACCCACGGTATTAAATGAAGAAGATTTTTTCCAAATGTGGTATTGCTTTGCAACCCCCGCCCTGGGTAAGGGCTATCGTATTGGATATGCAGAGTCAAACGATGGGCTGGTCTTTAAACGTCAAAATGAAAAACTCGGGTTACCTCCGGCCCCAGATGGTTCAGACAGCAAAATGAGTTGTTATCCACATGTGATTCGCTATGAAGGCTCGCAGTATTTATTCTACAATGGTAACGAACACGGAAAATATGGCTTTGGATTGGCAGTTTCATCTGAAGCCTCTCGCGCTCCCGGGGAGACATATGCATCAAAAAGACAACCCATCCAACTTACTTGAGTCCAACTCAAGTAAGGGTCAATTAGAAGCCAGGGAACAACTCAAAAAATTATATAAAGATAACAATATCCCCACGGACGACTTACTTTGTAACCTTGGTTTGTTTACACGGGGTTCAGCGTTAGTTAAGATTTTGGTTCTGAATGAACTTTATGAACTGATCAAAAATCAGCCGGGAGCCATTTTGGAATTTGGGGTCTGGTACGGCCAAAACATGGTTCTTTTTGAAAATCTTCGAGCCATTTATGAGCCATTTAACAAAACTCGTAAAATCATTGGCTTTGACTCATTTGACGGATATAAAGGCTTTTCAGGAAAAGACAAGCAAAATGGCTTTCTAACTGAGAACGATTATCTAACACCTGAGAGCTACCTCAAAACTCTCGAAAAACTTCTTGAGGTTCATGAAGAATGTAATGTTTTAGGACATATGAAGGGGAACCATGAGCTAATTCAGGGTGACGTACGATCCACGGTTCCCGAGTTTTTCCGTTCGCACCCGGAAACCGTTGTGGCACTGGCATATTTTGACCTGGGACTCTATGAGCCCACCAAAGCTGCCCTTGAAGCCATAAAGCCTCATTTACTTCCTGGAAGTGTGCTGCTGCTAGACGAATTTACCTGGTCAGAATCTCCGGGAGAAGCGCTGGCTTTCAAAGAGGTTTTCCGAGAACAAAATTTCTCAGTCCGAACCTCCCGCTACACTCCCATGCGAACCATCATTCAAATTGGAGGCTGATCCCACCAATATTGTCCACTCGTACAGGGGATAGTCATGAATCAGAGTCACCGAAGTTGATAAATTCCTCTTACAAAAATCGAAAAAATACAGGGGGTCCCCATAATAAAGATCGGGGGCTTTCCAATCCACGTAGGTGGACAGTAAATTAAAAGCCATTCCCTTCCTGGAGTAATGGTGTAGATTCCTTAAGGATGCCTCTATATGCGCTCTCCAAGCAGATCGATCCGCATCAAAACAAACATTGAAAGTTCCGCTTGCAAAAGAATAATCGGCCTCCTCAAGAATGCTGTCACTTAGATTCAAAGAACAGACCCCAAGGTCTAATTCCTCTCTGGCAAGTTGCAGCATAGCTTTAGAAACATCGTAGCCTGAATATTTCTCAATCTTGACCTCAGTCTGGTCCATAAGATAGGTGCATAGGGCTCCATAGCCACAGCCCAGATCATTAACGGTGATGGTTCCACCCTCGTTAAATTTGATGACTTCACAGAGTTTCTCAAACCTTAGAGCATGATCTTTTTGTGAATGCCAACCCACACTGCGAGCACCCACCCCATGAGTCTTGGTATTCTCGTCGTAAAGTTCGGATACACGTTTGACGGTTTTCTTAATGGCTGGCTTCATCATCAACTAATCCGGTTTGACTTCGCTTCCCGCCTAAGATAGCATACCTTTAAAACTCTAAAAAATAGCTGGTTCCAGTGGGAATCAAACCTAAAACATCGCAGACCAAAGTGTCCACATTTCCTAAGAAAAAAGTCTGTTTCATCGCTTTCACTGACTATGGGAATTCGATGACAAACTGGTCCCGTGCCATTGATCAGTTCTCAGAAGGACTGGAATCTCGAAGTATCTGTATCAGACCTCACCATTTTTCCTATGGTTTATCCCATGATATTGACTTAACCTTTCCCCCAGAGGCGGGGGGAGGCGAGTATCTCATTAATGTGGAGGGGCGCGATAAAGCCATTGAATGGCTCTTAGGCTCTAGCCATATCGTGCTTGCTGAAGAAATCCAGTTGGAAAAAAAACCATTGCGATACCAAACCCTGGGATATCTTCGAAAAATTCTAAACTTCTGTTTGCTAGAGCTTAAACTGGCCAACCCTAAACTCAAGCTATATATCCACCATTGCGGAATTGATTACCGAGTGGCTCACCACCAGTTCGACCAACTGGACCTGCGATATTTTGACAAAGTCTTGATGGGAGTCGATCTATATCGCCTCTGCCCCGGCACCCCGCAATATCTGGTTCCCGTCTGTGCTTACCAGGCCCCATTAAGCGCCGATAAGGTAGAAGAATCGATTCACCAAAAATTTAGTTTGGATGAAATTCGAATTTCGCATACCCCGTCCTCTCACTCAGTCAAGGGTACGGAGATCATTCGTAACGTGGTTCGCGAAGTGTTTGAAAGAGTCACTCCCAAGACCTCACTCAAGCTGAGCTATGAAGAAGTCAATCCTCCGGTGCCTAATGCACGCATAATCGAACTAAAAAAGAAGTCTCATATCCATATTGACCAATTTAGCTCCGAAGTGGGTGGATATGGAATTAGCTCCGTCGAGGCATTATCTCTCGGTAACATAGTCTTGAGTTCGATTCAAAATATCAGTGAGAGAGATTTGGAACTGCAATGCGGCAGTACCGAGCTGAAGGCGCGTTTCCCAATTATTAATACCCAAGCAATCCCTTCTGTTCTTTCCCAGGCTCTCGAAAATCTATTGCTCGCATCCAAAGAGAAAAGACTCGATTTAGCCCTTGAGTCCCATGGTTTTTTTCAAGACCTTATGTCATATCCTGCCGTTGCGCGCAGATTTGAAAAAAAGATTTTCCAGGAAGCCACCTGAGGAAGAAATAAAAAGACCCCTAAATTTGAGAAATTTAGAGGTCTTTTGTGAATTTGGAAGATTCTTCGGTCTAAAACTGGCCCACAGTCAAAAACTTGGAAACCTTCAGGAGAATTCTATCTATACTTCGGAATAATTCCAGATCTCATCCAGCTTGATCCCCCTTGTTTATCTTTGTTTAACTTGAATTATTTTTGATTACCTTCCATTTACGGCTTTATCTACCTAAAAAAAAGGCCCCCGAAGGGGCCTGAATTAGATTATTGGTAAATTAAGGTTGGGATTTCGCCTATCCTAAGAGTTGTAGACCTCCTTGATTTAGGGCCTTGGTCTGGGATAACTGAGCCGTACCTGCCTGTGTCAGGATCTGATTTCGAGTGAATTCCACCGTTTCCTTGGCAAGATCCACGTCTCGAATGGACGATTCAAAAGCCGAGGCATTTGTATGGGTTACAGTGGTGCTATTCACTGTTGAATTCAAGCGGTTCTGCATGGCTCCCAGTTTGGCTCTCTCGCTCGATACCGCCTGAATAGCGTCATCGATTTTTCCAAGAGCCTTAGTGGCAGCCGAGATATTAGTGACATCAACGCCTCGCAGACCCAGAGAGTCTGCACTGGCATTTCGAACCTGAAAGCTCTGGAATTGCTTCTGGTTCGCGCCTACCTCAAAATTCAATGTCTTGTCAGTAACATGGACGTTGAAATCAGTCTTGCCGGCACCCTGTGCCGAGCTTTCCATATCCAGACCAAAACTGGTGCTGGCACGGGTTTGCATCGTACCATTGTTATTGGTAGAAAGCACAACCCTGGAACCTTCACCGGCAGACTTCGAAGAGAAGTCTAGTCGATTACCGGCATCGATACTAAATTCAACATCGGTAGTGCTCAGGTTACTCGAGTTAATGACCGAGGTCACTGTCTCTTTTGAAATGGTAAACGACTCGTTCGTACTGACACCGGATGCGTCAAAGGAAATCGTCGTAGTCGTGGCACCGTTTCTATCGGTGACATTGAAATCCAAATGTCCCGACAGAGTAAAACCCTGGGTCTCTTGCGAGTCAGCAGTATTTCAAGTAAATACCGCAGCATTTCCATCTTCTCCAAGGTCGGTCTGACCCGAAGTAAATCCGAGATTAGCCATGGAATCCGTGGCTGGAGCATTTCCAGTGATAGAAAGCTTGGCATCAGTACCTGTCTCGATGGAGCGGATCTCCAGTTTTCCATCGGCAGCCATGCTGGCTACTGCATCCATGTTGTTGGTCGTGAAATAGGAGTTGAAGGTATCTACAACAGAAGTTGAAGAAATAGCCACTCCTCGGTTAAAGGAAATGTCTCCTCCAGCTGCAACCCCGAGAGAACGAGATCCTGCCGTATTACCCGTGTTGGTATTGAAATCCCCGTCACCGACTCGCAACCGCAAGGTTCCGGTTCCGTTGATCGTGACCCCACCAGAGATATCCACTGAACCGACCAGAGCGGCGGTAACTCCCGCGCTACCTGTCGTCTTTCCATCCACAATTCCCATGATATCTTGCGCCGCCTGATTCCCAGCGATGGAAATCTCTGCCGACGTTCCGGTGTCAGAGGAGGTCAGTTTGAGGTTATAGCCATCGAAACTGGCGGTAATACCTGGATCTTTAAAGGATGTTGTGGAGGCACTTGTTGGTGTCAGTGCGCTGGTAGGATCATTCGATGCTGCTACCGCGTTGTTAATCATGGTAGAAATTGATGCTGTGGTATAGGTGCGGCTCTGTGTCAGAGTAATCGTCACCCCGGCACTGATGTTTCCATCCGTCTGCCCAATGTCAGCACCATTCGTATCATGAAAAGTAAACACTACATCAGTAGCAGCGATGGTAATGGAGTCCGTGGCCGCAACACTTCCATCATGGCGAGCCTCGGAGGCCAGTTCAAACTCAAGATCCAAGCCACCAATGACACCTGAAGCACGACCACTGCTCGTCGTTTCAGTAACCGTCTGGGGAGAGGCTACACCCACCTGCGTGGAGGTCACACTAAACGCAGAATCTTCTGACTCTACCGTAACCTGCATACCTATCGCCTGTAGGATATCTTCATCTCCTCCAAAAGAAAGATCCCCCCGACTGCCATCTTTTCCAGCCTCGTAGATGAACTGTCCAGAGCTCGCATTAAAAGCAAAAGTTGAACCTTCAAGACCCAGACCCCCATCATCCTCAGTTTTGGTAATAGCAGTCTCAACCTTGGAGGTAAACTCCTGGAGAGTTTGATCGGAAGTCATGGTGACTTCAGCCGTAAAACCGTTAGCTCTTAAGGTCAGAGTCTGTGCGCTAGCAAGACTCCCGTTTCCATCACTATCAGTCATGCTCTCAAGATCTCTGAGCGTAGTGGAAAGGCCCGCTACATTCCCGCTATTTGCATCTCTTTGGATTGCAGAATTTTGAACCTGCCTTGTACCACTTGCCGTTTTTGAAATCGCGACCGTAAAATCGCCTTCCGCCACAGCACCACCGTTCTGATAGGCAGTGAGGTCATTATGATCTGTACTCACCAGACCGGACATACTCCCGTCTAGCATTTTCTTGGTGTTAAATTCAGTGGTGTCAGAGATGCGATCAATCTCGCCGACCATTTGATCGACTTCTTTTTGCAACTCCAGACGATCGCCTGAAGTCAAAGCATCAGACTGAGCCTGAACTGAGAGTTCTCTCATGCGGTTCAACACGGCGTGATCCTCATTGAGGGCACCTTCTGCCGTCTGAATCAGGGAAATTCCGTCCTGGGCATTTTGAATCCCACGGTTTAAACCAATAATCTGTCCTCGCAATTTCTCTGAAACTGTGAGTCCTGCTGCGTCATCAGCAGCCCTATTGATCTTAAGTCCCGAGGAGAGTCTCTCGATCGACTGCCCTAATCCACCCTGAGCTTTTCTCAGATGTGAGTTAGTACTCAGGGCCGCAATATTACTATTTATTCTAAAACCTTCCATTTTTAAATCCTCCTTGATGGATTTTTGCCTGCCATCCTTGGCGGCATTCGTTTATTCCAAGTTATTTTCCCCGGCGTGAGGTTGACTGTGGGCCAGATTTACAAAACGCCGGATTCGATTTAAGGACTAGACCTCAAAAACGATCTACCTTGGGGGCACCTCCGCCCCGTCACCGACAGCCTTTATTCGGGTGCGTGACGAGACGGAAATGCTAGGATAATCAGTTCTCTGATAGATCCCCAAAACCCAAGACGGGCTGGAGCATCCCAGCAATAGCCAACTAGGCTATTTGAGGGGGGTGAAGCGTTAAAATGCGGTGAAAATCCCGCTGTGAAAAAAATCATATCATCCTCCTTGATGCTTCCTGCCCTATCATCCTTGATGGGCTAAACTCAGGTATTAAACCTGCGACTGTGGGCCAATTGCAGTGTCACCTGGGCTCCGGAAGTAGAAACTTCCGAATCCTTTTACGATGTCTCCATCAGTATCGACCAAGATCGGCAAAGACATGAAGCTGTTTGCGGTGGGTTAGGTGCGATTAGATCGGATTATCTTGAATAATCCACTCGATTCAGCCCAAAGCAACCTAAGTTAGATTATTTTTTTGGTTGGACTTTGGGTCCTCTTCTTGGTTATCGGCATATTTAGCCGTAACCTTTAATCTAATGGGGTATGAAAGGAATTTATCAAGCGATCAAGCTCCTGATGATTTTATTCTCGTTATGGGGTTTCGGTAAAGGAGAAAAACCTTCAGATTCGGGCAGAATTTGAAGGCTTTTCTTTGAAGATCCTGGGTTTTCAACCGGTCCACAGTTAAAAAACTAGGAAACCTATAAGAGAATCACTATAGTTTTCGGATCAAAGCCATGAGGACTTGAGCCTAATCCGAGGAGATTATTAATAATATACGGACATTAACGTACAAATTCGGTCAAATAGGCCCTATTTCGACCCCAATCCACCCTTTTTTACTCTTGGAAAAATTTGTGAATCACATCGAGGGTAAGAGGCGCATGATCCGAAAGAAAAAGCTCTCGATTTCTAAGCCTATCAGGTCTTGACGAGCGGGTTTGACGCACCATCGTCTTATAAAAATGAAAATGCTGATAGTCCGTGGGTCTTACCCTTCCCTTCCCTTTTTGCAGCCCATGACTAAGAAAAATATAATCAATAATCTCTGGATGTCCTTTATAAATATAAGTGCCTTCACCCTCTGCAAAGCTTAAAGGGTTCCAAAGCAAGGGATCTTTATCTCCGTAATAGAGTCCTTGAATGGAATCAATTCCCAGGGTTTTCTCTACAGGTCCCATCCCTAAATCATCGTTCATATCCCCCATGATAAAAACATCTTCAAAGTCAGAGGATATTTCTTCGAGTCTACGTCGAACGATGCGCTGCTGAACATAGTTCTTGATGCGGGCCTCGCGCTTGGCCTGCTTACCCCGTGCAAATTTTGATTTGGGGTAGGTTAAGATAAACTTATACCAGTGACCTGGGTCGTCTTTTAGGGCTAAATCCATCTCAATAGGGAAACGGCTCCACCAGACATCCAGGTTTTTTCCATCCAATGTGTAGACCTCTTTTTCAGGGTATGGATATTTTTGCCTAAGCTGGCGGATCCTCTCGCCTGGCAAAGCTTCATATCGTCGCAGATGAAATCGATCACGGCGTACAAGAAAGGCCACCTGCTGGTTGAAATAAAATTTTCTGTTTTTAATGACCGGCGAATTATGAACCACCCTGTACTGATCCTTTAAATACTGTTTCACAAAGGCTTCAAGATCTTCTACCCGCGACGGGGCCTCACAAATTCCCAAAACATCGGCGTCCAAATATCGAACATAACGCGCCAGATACTCAAGACTGAGACGATCCGTCTCTTTTTCCTCCGTCGTGGATGGCGGCTTTTTTAACGGCTTGAAAAGGGGATTTTTCAAATTATCTTCAAAAAGCGCAGCGAAAAAATAGATGTTCACCAGGCCAACGCGAAACCCGTTGGCAGATGAAGCGGAAATGAACAGACCCATTAAAAGGCAATGAAAAATTGGTTTGATCAAGGGAACCTCCAGGCATCAGCTGTGAACGGAACAGACCCGAATCGTAAAAGTTTTGGGGAAAGAAAAAAGCCACCTCCAGTATCAGTTTCCTCGTTTCCTGACCACCGTTGATGGCTCGCTTCAGTTGTTGTTATTCCAGCTTCGATTATGCTACACCGAATTGATTCCTATCAGCAAGCTTTTTCTTAGGCTGGCATGTGTATCATAGAACAAATAGTGAACGAATTCAAGTAGAATTGCATGCGATAAGGAGATATTGATGGATTCTGAGAATTATAGTGGTATAACGGTGGCTCTAGTTGAACCGGAGATTCCTGGCAATACCGGCTCTATCGCTCGAACCTGTGTGGCTACCAACACCCCTCTCGTAGTCGTGGGACCTACTCCCTTCGAGATTACCGATGCACGTGCACGACGGGCCGGTCTCGATTATTGGCCCCATTTGAATTTTAGTTTTCTCAAGAACTTTACTGCCTTTATGAGTGAATATGGGGATAAAAGACTGGTTCTCACAAGTGCCCGCGACGGAGTCCCCTATCATGAGTTTGATTTTTCCCCCAGAGATATTCTTGTCTTTGGCAAAGAGACCCAGGGATTATCACGGGAACTGCTCTTGAAAGAAGAGCACCCCCTGGTAACTCTGCCCATGTGGGGTCAAACACGCAGTCTAAATCTCGCCAATGCCTGCACAACTCTCGTCTATGAAGCCTACCGTCAGATCGGCTTTCCCTAGTGAAAAGTCTGATTTGCAAGCCCATGCCATACAATATGGGTCAAAAACAGCTAAAACTGGCTAAATACTGACAAATTGGGATTCCCATTGACCTAAAACTGGTTTAGAATAGGGTTGTGGGGTCAGGGATTTGACCCCTTTGTGGAACCTTGAAACGGATTTCAGGAGTTCCTTGAACGTGGCAATATTGCGTTGATATGGAGGTCAGCAAGACCAGTATTGTGTTTGATATGGAGGTCGTAGTCATGCCAGAAGGAATTGGTTATGCGATGCCACAGGCATCCCCTTTGAGAAACACCAACGCAGTTTCAGCTCAAAAAGCTGATAAAAACACAGAGCCGCCAGCCAAGACGGATTCGCTTAAAGCCGAAGAGCCCCCCAAAGAGGAAAAGGACTTTATGGCTAGCGATCTAGGCAATCAAATAGATTATTCAGCCTGAAGCGTTGAGCCCAGCCCTTTGGCTGCAAATAACGACAACCCGCGCGCGGAAAAAGCGCTGGAGAGGGAAAATGACAAGGCTGAATTAAAGGCTGAGGATCATAATTCCTCGCGCTCCAATCAACGCAGTGCTCCCAAACCAGATGGTGTAGGCAATCAAGTGGATCGACAGGCCTAGATAGCCTCTCACTCGGAGGGCCGCTTGCGGTCCTCCGGGAAAAAACCAGTCAAAAAGATGAGTCAGGGTTGCGAGTATTTGCTAAAAAGAGCCGAAACTGAGGTTCCCTCATGAATACGGCGAATGGCTTTTGCCAGAAGTCTGCCAATCGAAAGAACCTTGATTCTGCCTGAATCAAAAGACTTGCGCAGAGGAATGGTATTGGTCACAACAACTTGTTCCAAGTCTGAATTAGTCAAGGTTTCAACCGCATCAGCGGAAAAAACAGCGTGCGTGCAAGCCGCGTAAACCTTGGTTGCTCCTGCCTCACGCAGAGCCCCCATACTATTGACGATGGACCCACCAGTATCGATCTCGTCATCCACCAAGATAGCCGTTCGCCCTTTCACATCACCGATCAAGCCGTAAACGCTGGTGGCGTCTTTATTTCCTAGACGGCGTTTGTCAATGATCGCCAGATCAGCTTTCAATGTCCATGAGAAACTTCTAGCGCGCTTGGCCCCGCCGGCGTCTGGAGAAACCACCACCGGGTTTTCAAGTTTCAGACTATGGAAATGATCACAAATAACCGGCAGAGCTAATAGCTGATCGACAGGCCGAGTAAAAAAGCCCATAATCTGCTCTGCGTGCAGGTCAATGGTGATCACACGATCTACACCCGCCGCGGTAAGCAGGTCGGCTACGAGTCTGGCTGTGATTGAGATTCTAGGTTGATCCTTTTTGTCGGAGCGAGCGTAAAAATAATAAGGCATGACGGCCGTAACCCGACGCGCTGAGGCCCTTTTTAAAGCATCGACCATGATCAGCATCTCCATCAGATCATCATTGACGTTCTCACCGATGCTATGAATAACGAAACAATCGATATCACGAACATTATCCTCCACGCGCACAAAAGAGTTTTGATTCTTGAATTTGATGGTCTCGGATCGACCTGGCTCAATATCCAACATATCGCAGACTTCCAGGGCCAAATCCTTACCCCAGCGCCCATAAAATACTTTGAGTCGCTCTAGGGACATTAGTTCCCCTCCTTGTCATCCTCTGGATCTACGATGACCTCTTCCTGAGACCCACTGGAATTTTTCTGCTTGTAGAGATCATTGATGCGGCCTTCAACATCCCGCATTTTTTTCTCCAGTCCATCGATATAGTCCATGCGATCCTGAAAATCATCTCTAAGAATCGGTTCGTCATTTCGCATAGATCCCAAGACTTTGCGTCCGACATCTTCAAAAACCTCATTCGCCTCGTCTCGAACCTGCTCTAGCTCGGACTTGAGTTTTCGGACTCGAATCTCAAAATTTACGGTGTCCCGAAGTTCAACGGCATGGGTTTCCACTTCGCTGGCCGCCTTACCCAAACGATCTTTTACTTTATTCCAGATGCTCATATTCTAAGGTTTAGACTTGGTAAATTGAACGCCCCCAATATAACCGTCCGCGCTTCGGAAGGCAAAAACCTAGCTCAAAAATGGTGACCTCAACCCAGAGGCTGAGTATAATAGCGGGCATGAATTCACGCATTGAAAATATACGAAAGTCTTTTTTTGGGGCTCTTGAGACGGCGTCGACTCGCTCTGAGCTGCTAGAAACCAAGGGTAAGTTTCTGGGTAAAAAAGGGTTGATCACCTCCCTTCTAGCCCAAATAAAAGATCTTCAACAAGAGGAGCGATCTGGCTTCGGCCAGGATGTAAACCGCCTGAAGGGCGAGGCATTTAAAGCCTTAAAGGATAGACTCGATGCCCTTGACGGAAAGAGCGATGCAACGGATCTTCCAGATTTTAGCCTACCGGGGATTCGCAGCTCACGAGGTAGCTTGCATCCTATTACCCTGGTGATCCGTGAAGTCTCAGCCATTTTTAAGAAAATGGGGTTTCAGGTGGAGTCGGGTCCGGAAATTGAAACTGACTTTTATAATTTTGAGGCGCTCAATATTCCCAAACACCATCCGGCACGCGATACACAAGACACATTTTTCGTGGATGACAACCATGTTTTAAGAACCCAGACTTCAGGAATTCAAATCCGTACGATGCAAAAGCAAAAACCCCCGATTCGCATCATCGCTCCCGGCAAAGTCTTTCGCGTTGACCATGATGTGACGCATAGCCCCGTTTTCCATCAGGTTGAGGGATTGATGGTAGATACGGATATCAATTTCAAACATTTAAAATATGTTTTGCGTCTCTTAACTCAGGAATTGTTTGGCAAGGAGCGCAAGGTGCGTTTCAGGCCCAGTTTCTTCCCTTTTACGGAGCCTTCGGCAGAGATGGATGTGTCCTGCTTCAAATGCAAAGGTTCGGGTTGCAGACTTTGCTCACAATCCGGTTGGATAGAAATTCTTGGTTGTGGAATGGTTGATCCCAATGTATTTCGGGCCGTTGACCTTGACCCCGAAGAGTTCTCAGGCTGGGCTTTTGGAATCGGAGTGGAGCGCATTGCCATGCTCAAATATGGGATCACAGATATCCGCCTGTTTTACGAAAATGATTTGCGCTTTCTGAACCAATTTCGCTGATGGTTTCACTGGGGATTGATCTTGGAGGCACTAAAACCGCTCTGGGAATTGTTAACGCTCACGGAGAAATTTCAAAGCGGCTCAGTTTTTCATCCAAGTCACCCACTTTTGAGGCTTATTACCTAAAGCTTCGTTCAAATATTCAGAAACTTTTAGACGACTATCCAAATACTCAGGGCTCGGTGTCTGGTCTTGGAGTTGGCTGTGCCGGACAAATTCATCCAGAATCTGGCCTGATTCACCATTCTCCCAATCTGGGCTGGAGAAACGCCCCGCTTGGGGACAAACTGCGATCTGATTTTTCGCAACTGAAAATTGCTATTGATAATGATGTGCGAGCCGCTACCCTGGGGGAATACCTCTTTGGGCTTGATCAGCGTCCCTCCATCTATATCAATATTTTTCTGGGCACGGGGATCGGTTCTGGAATCGTCATCCATGATCAGATTCTCAGGGGTGCCAGCAACTGCGCCGGTGAGGTCGGTCTAACCAGCATCTGCCATGATGGGCCTCGCAGTGAATCTGGGAATCTGGGAGTTTTTGAATCTTACGCCAGCGGCACGGCTTTGACCCATTATGCCAGAGAATTGATCCAGACACAGTTGCGCGAAAAACCTAAAGAAGCTCAAGGCAATCGTCTCTGCGACCTGCTTGATGAGACAAGCATCTCTGGTGAAAGCATTGGAGATTTAGCCAGCCAGGGGCAAACAGAGGCACTGTCTCTGGTTAGAAAGCTAGGTTATTTCGCGGGCGTAGGGCTTGTGAACTTGATCAATCTTCTCAATCCAGAAATCATTACTTTCGGCGGAGGCGTGGCCAACCTGGGAAAACCCTTTTTGGAGATCATGCTAAAAACCATTGAGAACCGGGCCATCCCCTGCGCACTTGACGCTGTTAAAATCCTGCCTGTAAAGCTTGGATCTGAAGCTGGGATCATTGGCGCTACCTGTCTTTTTCGCGTGGACTCTCAGGGGAAAATTGGGGAACTGCATGTCTAAAAATATTCTTGGTCTGGGAAGTTTCAACCTCAAGCACCTAGAAGTCAATTCCGGGAGTTCAAACCCGCTGGAATTCAAACGCCAGGAAAGCCTACCCCTTCTAAAAGTCCATCGCACGGGGCATCTAGAGCATTATTTTGATGTACTTGAAGCAGGGCTTGGTCAGGTGCGCAAGTCCTGGAACCTTGGAAGTTCAATTCTTGATTGTCTGCTTCCTCCCGCTTTTTTTGAATATTCCTTGCAGTCCAAAGATCCGGGCCTAGAAAGAGAGGAAAGCCTGGAAGTAGACCTCGATACCAGCCTTCAGGATCTGATTAATCAACTTTTAGAAAGGCAAGGACTAGAGGCTTCATTTCTTGGCTCCAGCCTGAGCGCTGTAATTGAACTGGTGTTGAATCAGAGTAAAACCCCCAAGTTTCTGGGTAAAAACATGGTCTTGATTCACGGATCCTACTCCAATCTTTATGCAGTTGGAGTTCGTAATGGACGTATTTTGCTTTTTGAAGAGGAGCCGGGACTCGCATCCATCGAAGTTGATCAGCGCATTCAAAGCCTCTGGGACTGCGCTGAGCCGGAAATCGTGCAAATCAAACGCTCTGAGATTATTTTTCTTCCCGTTTTTCGTACCCAGCAATTTCAAGTGCCTGGTTTTCTCAAGCTCCAGGATTATTTTACGGCTCTGGCGTCCTGGATTGCCGAGATGTCTAAAGCTATGGCAAATCAAGGCGAACCTACGCAAGAAAAGCAAATCTTTCTCTCAGGGGGAGGACTAGCCTTTAGAAATATTGAATTCTTCCTGCAAGCCACGCTCCAGACAGAGGTTTGGCGTTTAGACGAACATTTCTTCGCCCCAATCCTATCAAAAATGTCCTCCTTATCCGATTCCACAAATGTATTCACTCCCTTGTACTGCCATGCAAACGCGAAGGTTAACAAGCCATAACAGGAAGTGAATCATGAAAAATGAGAGTGCATAAAAATTTTAATCGGTCAAGAAATAAAGGCAAACGACGCCACACAACCCTGGTTCTGCTGGGGGCCAACCTCCTTCTATTTCTGCTGGCCTTTACATTGGCATGAATTCAAGAGTCCATGAATTAATCCGAATCCTGCATCAAGGCCATGCAGCCTTGAAAACCTATGCTCTTGAAGAGCTCACCTTAATCAAAGCCGTCATTGCCCAAAACGAGCTCGAATTTCTGCTGGGAGAGAAGGATCTTGAGGTTCTGCAAGCTTTTATTGAGTACGCGCATTGTCTCTCTGAGGACCAAAAACTGAACGCGGCAAAACATCTTCTTCCAAATCCCCATCCTCAGATACAAAAACAGGTTTGCTCCCTGATGCAGGGACTGGTTCTTGACGGCGAACTTCTAAAACAGGTTCTGCGAAAAATTTCCACCTGCGCCGATTCAAGCCTGATGATAAAACTGATCCCAAGTCTTCAGTCCCAGCTAAGCTTGATCCCTACGGCTTATTTTGAGCCCCTCGTTAAACATCCGCACCCAGGAGTTCAGGCGGCTTGTCTGAAAATTCTAAAAGAATCTCCGGCCGCCCGCTTTCGCCCCCTATTCCAGAACTGTTTACACAGTCGAGTCCCCGAGATCCGCTCGCATGCTCTGGTCGGGTTATGGCGCCTGGGTGAACCCATGATTTTGCAGGTTATGGAGGCTGATCCACAGGGGCTATATCTTACTTCTCATCTGCACGCATTGGGTGAGACTGGGTCAGACCCAGCGATTCAAAAGATCCTGGTCAATTATCTCGACTACCCCGACCCGCTCGTAGCCTCACAAGCGGCTTTTTCTTTGGGGAAAACCGGAGACCGCTCGCATGTTGGGGAGCTTGTTTTACGTGCCATGCAGATGGACTCAGGCTTTGCCAGAGCTGCCTTTATCCGTTCTGCTTTGATTCTCAGTGAGGAAGAAACCGTGCAAACCCTCACTAATCTGAGTGAAATTTTCTTCCAAAACCAGGACACAGAAAGTTACGAAAAATCGGCAGCTTTATTACAGCTCACACCCCATCGGTCAAAGGATCTGGATGCAGGTTTTGAAGTCTCCAAACCTTACATGGGGCCTGGCGACCTCTTCTCAAGCATTGATGGTCTCCTGCATACCCAAAAACGGGACTTTGTGCTGTCGGCTCCTTTACGATAAAATCCACGGCTGTGAATTCCCCAATGATTCAGCGGCTCAATCTCCGGCTTTCAGCACGGATTATCCTCATCTTAATTCTTAGCGCCCCGGTCTTCGCGTCCTTTCAGAAAGGCGTAGAACTTTTTCAAATGGCGCGCTATCGAGATGCTTATCAAGCCTTTGAGAAAGCCATCAAAGCAAAGGATCGGGTTGGGGACAGCTATTATTTTTTGGGAAAAATTTTTTTACAGAGTCACGATTACCCCAAAGCACATGGATTTTTCCTACGCGCCATTCTCAAAGAGTCTTCGCAAAAGTTACTCATAGAAGATTTTTCGACAAGCCTGGAAGAAATGCGAAACATCCTAAGCCCTGAGAAGTTTCAAGCCCTTAACCAAAAGGCTTTTGACCACGGAGTTTTTGCGATTCCAGTTATCTATTACCTGATAAAAAACCTGCATAATCAAAGAAACTTCGAAGGTATTATCAGCTTGATTGAACAAGCTCAAAACAAACCGAGCTTTAATTTGGGGCAGCGAGACCGAGGTCAAAACCTGGGTCTCATCTATTACTATCTGGCTTTAGCCCATCTTCGTCACGATAAAGACGAGTTGCGTGCCCTCAAGGCGGCTCGAGTGAGCGTTAAGTCTGACCCACAACTAAGCATTGCAAAAAAGCTCCATTCCAAACTTCTCTCGCGTCAAAAAAAACTTATGGGTGATATTTTGGAGCAGGCTCATTTTGCCTTTGCGCAAAAAGAATATAAATTAGCATCAAGCTCCTATGAACACGCGCTCTTGATACAACCGGGTCTCTCTGAGGCTTTGGATGGAATTGCCAAGATTAAAAGAGCCTCGGAGTCCTCCAAGGTTTTATTGGCGGCCCGTAGCCTGGCTGAGAAAGGGAGATATGAACTCGCCTTAAAAAAGCTGGTCTTTGCGATCACTGCCTGGCCAGAAAACTTCGAGGCCGTCAACTATCGAAAGGAACTTGAAGCGAAGATTTTAGAGCGCCACAAGCTAAAAGCCAGGGATAAAGAAGATAAAAAAAGTCTGGAGCAACGCTATTTCATCGCATTAAGTACGGCCAAGAATAATTTAAATGGCGGGGAACTTACACAAGCCGTATCGGCTTTTGAAAAAGCTCTAAAACTGCGCCCAGACTCCAGCGAAGCCGCCGCAGGGCTAAAGGCCGCAAAAAACAAGCTAGACCGTTTGCAGATCTATCAAAAAGCTCTGGCCCAATTTGAAGCGGGAAAGAATGCGCTGGCCTTACCCATTTTTAAAAAACTCCATGACCAGGGTTTTGTTGAGGATGGATTGTTTCAAGCTCTCATTCTTGCGCATTTTCACCTTGAACATTATTTAGAATTGATTGAGTTGGCAGAAGAGCGCCTAAGGGTCCACCCCAGGGAGATCGCTGTGATCTATCATCTGGGCCGAGCCTGGGAAGCGCTGATTGAAAAGGAACCCCAGGCATTAACCCGAGCACTGGAGGCATATGCAGGGGTTCTGGCTATTGAATCCGAATTTTTAGATGCTCAGGGGCGTAGAAACCGTCTCCTTCGCATTCGATACGCACCACTTGCCCTTTGGATTCTTGGGTTTTTGGCCGTTTTAATTGTTGGCGTATGGTTGTATAAAACAAAGGATCTTCGCAGAAAATTACGTTTTTTGAACCAGGTTGAGAAAGCCGCCGCTTCCCAGGACCATGATTCCCTGGCTAAACTCTATGCAAAAGTCAATGAGATCAATCTAAGCTTGCAGGAAACTCTCAAAATTTTACCGGCATTTATGACCGCTCTTGTGCAACTGGAGCGCTACGAAGATGGACTCAAGCTGGGCCCACGCATCCTTTCAGCTCATCCCGAGCATAACCAGGCTCGTATCCTTATGGCTCTTTGCTATTATGGAATTAAGAGGTTTGACGGCTCTTTGATGAAGTATTTTGCAACCCTCTTCAACTCTGAATATCTCTCTGAAGAAATCACGCGCTGGATCGGCCCCCGGGTTGTCGACCTTAATCTTGCCACGCCCGATACCCTGCCCGTACTCAAGCGCTTTGTTGAGCTGGTTCCTGAACATGGAAAGGCCCGCAAGGCCCTCCTTGAACTTCTGGACAAGGAATCCACGCCAACTCGTCAGGTCGTTCAACTTTTGGAACGCGAAATTCAAGATAACAGCAGTGAGATCCGCAGTCGTCTGCGCCTGGCCAAGCACTACCTGGCCCATCATAAGATCGATGACTGCATCCGGCTCTGCGAGGAGGTTCTAAACCTTGATCCTGGGCATCGGGATTTACATAGCATGCTTTATCAAGCCTATTCAGAACACAAGACCCTCGATGAACTTTTACCGATCTATGACGCCCTTTTGGAACTTCAGCCAAATAGTATTGTTTTGCAAGAAGCCAAAAATCGAATTCTTTTGGCAACGGACCGCGATGCCCTGACCCAATCCGACCTGAACAGACAACCTCCAAAATCCCCTGATGGTAAATCTTAGGCTAAGTATATTCACGCTTTTATCCCCCGTGGTTATAAACCTCTGCACCTGGGGCAGTCCGATAACCCCCGATTTTTTGAGGGGACAAACATTGTTTCAGTCTGGGAAGCTGGATCAGGCCATAGAGGCTTTTGAAAACTCTGTCAAAATCAACCCGGATCACCTGGCTTCGCAATACAATCTGGGAAAACTCTATTTCCTTGGAGGCAGGCCCATTGAAGCTTTTGAGCATTTACGCGAAGCTCTTGCCCTCGACCCCGGCTATGAAGATGCAGCCTCTTTGTTTGAACAAACCCTTGAAGCTATCAAGGGACTTGAACCCACGCAAAAAACCAAGCCAAGAAGGCTCTCGGCTCTTATTTACATGGATCTGCGCGAAAAGAACCTGACCCAGGCCTTGGAGAAAATTAAGTCTCTGACAGAGGAAAATCCAGATTTTGGTTTTGGTTGGGATCATCTTGCCAATTTCCATTACAAGCAAAAAAACCTGGATCAGGCTATGAGGTTTGTCAAAAAGGCCCTCAGTTTAAACCCGGCATCTCCCACAATTTTCAAGCATTACCAAACGGTTTATTTTCTTAAAACCCATAACCGTCTACCGGACCCAAAGCAGTTGCTCACCAAACAAAGTTCGCTCCCATCTATAGAAAAAAAACTTCTCGAAAACTTGGGGCAAGAAAAAAAACCAGTGGGTCCACTCAATAGTTCTAAAAAGGCAAACCCTGGATCTTCGGTGAAAGACGGCGACTTTTTCCAAAAACTCCTCAGCAGTGAGGTTCGCAAACTCCCGCCCAAACCCAAGCTATCCCCCAGGCCAGCTCCCATCAAAAAAGAGGAATACATTCCTCCTCCAGAAGTAAAAAAAGAGAACCTACTCGAAGAAAAAGAACTTGAAGATAGGGCTAAAAAGGCTTTTGAAGATCGAAACTGGGAAGTCGCGGCTGCATCCTACGCCATACTTTTTGGCAATAACCCAAAACGTGTTTTTTATAAACAACGTTTCCAAGAAGCCAGACGCTTTGATGAATTTGAAAGGGATTTTAGACGGGCGCGTCGTAGCCTTGCCAGGGCCCGCAATGATCCCAGCCTGTACGCCAAGGCACGTTCCGAGTTTCTGGCCCTGGATTCTTCCACCTATTTAAGGCTGCATAACAAAGCTAGTTTTGACGAGTTTTTGTCTAGAATCGCCTTCTCAGAAAACAAATATGCACAGGCCGTAAAACTTTGCCGCAGTTGGCTGAGGCAGGAACCGGAGAATGTCACGGCTCTCTATATGCTTCTAAAATCGCTGGATACCCTGGGACTAAATACAGAAGGATTCGAAGCCTACCAGGGAGCGGGCAAAGCGCAGACTGAGGCATTAATGCAAATGCCTGGGATCTCACGCCTTGTCTTGAAACTCAAATTTTTACATTACTGGTGGGTTCTACTAGTCTTTGTCCTGCTCTGGGCTGCCATTACCCTTGGGTATTTGACCTTCAAAGTTTCACTGAGAAATCAGAAACAAGCCAAAAAACAAAGACTTCAATCCGTAAGAGAACTGGCATCTGAAGGTCGCTGGCTGGAAATGGTGCGCAAAATTGATGCCCTCCTACTTGAAGAACTCTCAGATGCGGAAATTTATAATCTCCAATATATGAAAGCCAATGGGCTCTATCAGGCCGGGAAACTGGATCTTGCTCAAAAACAATGTAAATCCATGTTGGCCCGTTATGCCAAAGATCAGCAATATCTGGTTCTTCTGGGAAGGGTGATGACCGGTCTCAATGAGACGGGGCCTGAATGTCTTGAACCCTATCGACTTCTCACACAAAAAGAGCCTAAGAATCTCAAAGCCCTTAAAATTTGCCTGAAAACACTCAAAGAGGAAGGTATATTTACAGAAGAAACTGAAACCCTCGCTCTCAATATTCTAAACCTCGAAAACTACAATGAAGAGGCCCTCAAAGATCTGGTTGAACTCTACCTGAAGAGAAAACCAAGTGATCCCGGCTCCCTGACAGTTATCAAGCGCTATTTAGACCTGCATGGGGGCGATACGGCTGTCATGGAGTTGTATATTGAAACCCTGGGTGAAAATGGAGATTATATTGAGGTCATTCGCTGGGGACAAAAACTTCTGGATCGAAACCCAGAGATCGAATCAACCCACAGATCCCTGGTGGAAGCCTATGGACAACTCAATATGGTGGATGAGGGGCGCTCCTATTACCATCAACTCAGTCTTGACTACCCCCAAAGCCCGGTCATTCAACAATGGTATACCCGAGTTCTGGACTCAGTCGGTTCCGCACGTCCTGCAGAGGGCCAGTCCATACAGTCTGGCAATCTGGCCCAGGACGCCATGCAAGCCGCAAAAGCGCTCATAAAAGAGCGAAAATTCAAAGAGGCCCAGGCCAAGCTACAGATTGCCTCACATGACCCAGACTTCAAACAGGAAGCCGGGCTTCTCACCCTAAAGGCTTACCTCAAAATGCAGGACATCCCTTCGGCTCTTTTTTATCTCAACCGCTTGAATATAGGCAATGAACCCCTGACAGAAGACGGGCTGGAGGTTCTCTATGAACTGGCCGAATACTACCTGAATACTGACGAACCCAAAGAGTCCTTGAAACTTTTCCGTCTCGTCGCCAAAACCCAGGTCTCGTTTCGAGATACCTTCGAAAAAATAGAACTTTTATCCCAGGGCCAAACCTAAAGCACTCGTCAACGACAATTAAGAATACTGGAGTCATCGGGAGCCAAAGATTTAGTTAAACTTTCACATCCCACCAGGATTAATGCGTGGTGAATTAGAAAAAGTAATGCCGGGATAATTGCGTTATAATGCCGAACTTGGGTGCGCTTGTACGCCGAAGGCATCCAGAAAAAACGAGATAGATAGGGCTATTTATGGAACTCAACCCTGTGAATCTTCTTCGCAGAATTCAGGCCGTCAACCTGTATACGGTCCTGTCTACCATAGGAAAACTACTGATCGGGCTCTCTGGAGCCATGCTGCTTCCTTTGGCCATGGTCTATATCGATGGTGAAAGCTGGACTCCATTTCTTGTTTCAATCGTGATTACGGCTAGTTTTGGACTGCTTTTAAGCCGCAGCTTTCACTCAAATGAAGACATCTATCATCGCGAAGGCTTTGCCATCGTAGCCTCGGTGTGGGTTTTCTTTAGCTTTTTTGGCGCGCTCCCATATATCTGGTCCGAACCTAGCCTTGGGCTGATCGATGCTTTTTTTGAGACCATGAGCGGTTTTACTACCACAGGCTCTTCTATTCTGGAGAATATTGAAGCACACTCGCGAAGCATCCTGCTTTGGAGAAGCATCACCCAATGGATTGGAGGAATGGGAATTATCGTCCTGGGGATCGCTGTTTTGCCTGCCCTGGGCATTGGAGGAATGCAGCTTTACCGCGCTGAAGTTCCTGGAACCACCAAAGACAAACTGACACCAAGAATTAAGGACACGGCCAAGATTTTATGGAAAACCTATGTGGTTTTAACCCTAACCTGTGGATTTCTGCTCTGGCTGGCAGATGTCAAACCTTTTGATGCCGTCTGCCATGCTCTTTGCGCTCTCTCTTCAGGTGGGTTTTCGCCACATAATACCAGTGTTGGAGCCTACGGGAACTCTATCATCCACTATATTCTTATCGGATTTATGCTGATGGCAGGCATGAACTTTGCCAACCATTACCAGTTTTCGAGAGGACAGTTTTTTGCCTTAAAAAGAGATGAAGAGCTAAAAATTTATCTCTTGATTGCCCTGGTTATCTCCGCGATGATCTTTGTAAACCTATGGTCAAATGACTGCTATGAGAGTACTTCCATAGCCCTGCGAGACAGTTTATTTACAACGGTTTCTCTGCTTACCACCACCGGTTTTGTGACCGCAGACTTTGAGATCTGGCCTGAGTTTAGCCGTTTTTTAGTTTTGGGCCTGATGTTTACGGGTGCCTGCGCCGGTTCCACGGCGGGGGGCGTCAAGGTGATTCGAATTCTAATTTTGCTCAAGTTTCTATATCAGCAGATTTACCAACTCTTACATCCCAAGGCTATCCGCCAGGTGCGTATCAGCCAACAGGTTCTTAATAATCCAGTCATTCTGGGCTCTCTGGGATTTATGGTCCTCTACCTCTCGTCCTTTGGAGTGGGAACTCTTTGCATGGCAGGTACCGGGCTGGATTTGATTTCAGCGGCCTCGGCCACAGCGGCCTGTCTTGGAAATATCGGCCCCGGTCTGGGGCTGGTGGGCCCCACGGATAATTTCGCTCATATTACCGATACAGGAAAGCTCGTACTGGCCTTTCTTATGCTACTAGGCCGCCTGGAGCTATATACTGTAATTGTGCTGTTTACACCCGCTTTCTGGAAGTCTCAGTAGACGTTAATTTCATTTACGGCCTTACCGATGGCTCGATTATGAAATCGGTCACCTTCTCTGCCCTCGTTTTTATCTTTCTCCTAAATACTGGAGTTGAGGCCTTAGAAATTACAGGTGCAAAAATTCAAATTCGTGAAAACCCGGATCGGGCTCAACTCACCATTGTTCTGCAGGTGG
>CAZRLV010000001.1:2032-2247 GCA_964600955.1 uncultured bacterium | reverse complement strand
TTCTGAAAGTTCGACCCCAAAAAAATCCCTGGTGCAAGCCATGAAAATCGCCCTGAAAAACGGGTTGACCCAAAAACGAAAACTTCAGTTTCACGAGAATTTCTCGCATGTTTTCATCACCGCAATAAAAAAGAGTTCAGATGAAGAGGTCTTGGCCCTGTTTAGTAAAACCCCTCTGAGCCAATACCCATCCATCAACTTTTTCCCTAGCTTCG
>CAZRLV010000001.1:0-2022 GCA_964600955.1 uncultured bacterium | reverse complement strand
ACAACTTTTCCCCCCCCCCCGGACCCCAACAAAAAAACCCCAAAACACCAAAACACGACCCCCCCCCCCCAGATTTATTCGCGCAGATGGAATGAAGAAGGCTGAAGATGAATCAAGAACTAAAGAACTATCGGAACTAGAGGAGCCATCGGAATGGGGAGAAGAAAAAGATAGTTTCCGTTTCTTCCCTCTCCCCGCTCTTTTCTTATTCTATAGTTCTGTAGTTCCGATAGTTCTCCTGATTCCTTCCTCTTTTATTCCATCAATTCTTCCAGCCTTTCTCTGAGACGATCGATGGGAATTCTTTCTTGCTCCATCGTATCGCGATGGCGCAGGGTTACCTGGTGATCTTCGAGAGAGTCGAAATCAAAAGTAATGCAAAAAGGGGTGCCGATCTCGTCTTGTCGCCTGTAGCGCTTTCCAATTTGACCGGCAATATCAAACTCAGTTCTAAATCCCCTGGCTCGTAGATCCTGCTCCACTTTGCGGGCAGGATCGATCAACTTCTTGGTCAAGGGAAAAACACCAGCCTGTACCGGTGCAATTCTCGGATGAAAAGAAAGAATGGTTCTCTCGTCTTCTTTACCTGATTTATCCTGAATTTTTTCAACCCTGAAGGCTGTACAGAGAAGAGCCAGAACCAATCGGTCAGCTCCGATAGAAGTCTCAATGACATTGGGAACAAATTTTCGCCGCGACAACTCATCAAAATACTTGAGTTCTTCCCCGGCAAACTTCTCATGCTGAGAGAGATCAAAATCTCCGCGATCATGGACTCCCTCAACCTCTTGCCAACCAAAGGGAAATTCAACTTCTATGTCCTGGGCGGCACGGGCATAATGAGCCAATTCATCCGGCCCATGGGGTTTTAAACGAATTTTGTCTGCTGGAATTCCAAGTCGAGTAAAAAAACTTCGTCGCTCTTGCAACCAGAAATCAAAATAATCTTTGGGGTCTTCAGGGTCTATGAAATACTGCATCTCCATTTGCTCAAACTCTCGTGAACGAAAAGTAAAATTGCGGGGAGTGATCTCATTTCTGAAAGCTTTTCCAATCTGTGCAATCCCAAAGGGAAGCTTTTTGCGCGAGCAACGTTGAATCGTTTTGAAATTGGTAAAGATGGCCTGGGCGGTTTCAGGCCGCAAATAGGCAACAGAGGAACTATCCTCGCTGGCCCCGATAAATGTTTTGAGCATGAGATTAAACATTTTTATCTCGGTCAACTCACCCCCGCATTCGGGACATCGATCGGCGCCCTCAATATGATCCTCTCTAAACCTGGCCTTACATTCTCTGCAATCCACCATGGGGTCATTGAAGTTTTGAACATGCTCTGAGGCCTCCCAGACTGTAGGATGCATGATGATGGAAGCATCCTGCCCGACTACGTCTTCGCGAGAAGTCACTATTTCTCTCCACCAAAATTGCTTGACTGCATTTTTCAGCTCAACCCCGTAGGGGCCGTAGTCCCAGAAGCCGTTAATTCCCCCGTAAATCTCACTCGACTGAAAGATAAACCCTCTGCGTTTGCAAAGCGATACCAGTTCCTTCATCTCATAACCCGACATGGAATCCTCCTTCAACCCTTGCGTCCAACACCTCAGAAAAAACGCTGCACAGTGTACCTTATAGCCGGGGATGTTTTCGAATCTTATGACAAATAAACTAAAAAATGATGATTTTTTGTCCGATATTAGAGCCATGAAGTTGCCCATAGCTCTTTCTCCACTCAATACGTTGCTGCTCGGCCTCATGCTTGTCGCTCCCTACCTGGGGACATTGGCAAAGAATCACGTACAAACAGAAAAACAGGCTAAAAAGCTGGAGTTGTTACTTACCAAGGCACGTCACCGAAAATCAAAAAACTCGTCGGATGCCGATATTTCGGCAAAGTCCGCTCCAAGAAAGACACGCAACCGCAGTCCTGGAAAACCAAGACTTGAGTCCCTTCCTGAGCACCTTGCATCAGAAAAACCCATCACTCCATCTAAAAACACGGGGCCATCACACCATAGTTTCATA